>JBDRUN010000001.1 GCA_039801365.1 candidate division WOR-3 bacterium | reverse complement strand
GTGGCCGGCTCGGTTGCACACGTGCTGGCGCAGCTTGTAGTTGTGTACGGCTTGTTTGTCCGTTCAAGCGCGCTGGTAGCACTGTGGCCGGTATTGACCGTTTCCGGCGTGGTGATGGGCATTCTTACCGGCATCGTGGCAATCCACGTGGGCCGACGACTGGAGGAAAGAAGGGACATGGTCGAAGTAATACGCAATCAGGCGATCGAGTGTCCGGATACCGGAGACATCCATCCGGCAAAACCGGAAACTCAAACTTTCGTTCATCGGCTCCGGGCCGAAGCGAAAATAGCGGTGGTGATCAGCCTGGCGCTTGTCGTGGTCTTGGTGCGGAGCTGGTGGCTGTATGCCGGTGTGTTACTGCTCCTCGCAGCGGTAACAGTTATCGGCAGAGTGGGCTTCAGGCCGCTGTTTCGCCACCTGCGTCGTCTGGCAGTATTCGTCGCGGTTGCCTTTCTTGCGCCAGCCTTGTTCACGGTCGGCGGTCCGGTGCTGCTTGCGCTTGGGCCGGTGCGGGTGACGGCTTCGGGCATCGAGTCCGGTGCTGTGCTTGCGGTGAGAATTATCTTGTTGTTTCTTGTTACCACACTGCTTTCGGTTACCACGAAACCGGAATCGGTCGCGTCCGGACTTGAGCGAATCTTATCGCCCCTGCAGTATCTGGGCGTCGCGACCCCGCGGCTGGCGCAGGCCCTGAACGCATCCTGGTCGCTTTTCCCGGCATTGTGGCATCGGGCACAGGAGATGGTACGCACCCGGAATCTTAAGAAAGGCTGGTCTGCAGTTGCAGACTTCCTGCCCGAACTTGTTGCCGGGCTTTATACCGAGGCGGAGCAGACTGCGAGCGTGTGGCCGGACTCAGACAGGACACCAGGAGTATCGAAGTGCTAAGTCCGAATCCAGTTACCCAAGCGCCGGTTACCCTGGTTTACTCCTTCATGCCCGGCGCGTAGCGGCCAGTAGTTCGACAATCACCCCGAATCCGACAATTACGGCCAACAGCCATATTACCCAGCCGACAAACGGTATCGCACACAGGGCGTAGACCAAGACGATGCCGACGGGCGCGGTCAGCCAGAGCGAGGCGGTTGAGCCGCCGAACAGCCGGAACAGAAGCCGGCCGAGAAGCATTCCGGCCATCATCTTGGCAAGGTAAAGGAAGACGAGATAGAGCGCAAGTGCGATAAGCCCGGCCGGAATAGTGACGACAAGTACCATTGCCACGACGAAAGCCGCTGGTGGCGCCAGGAGCGCGATTGCGCCCCGGCCTACGGTGAGGCCGAACCGGTCAATCGAGCTCTCCAACGCCTGACGGATGACGTGTTTCCAGATCGCAATCAGAATAAGTCCGACAACCAGCGCACCCAGTACCGAAAATATCGCGAAAGGCAGGAAGAAGGCAGTAATGATGCCGGGCCGTGGACGGAACTGCCTGAGTTCGTCGAGCTTGGCGGTCCGGTGCAGCCGGCGGGTGAACTTGATTTCGCCGAATACCGCATCGCGGTTGCCGATATCGAGCTCGAAGTCAGAGCGGTAGCGCAGGTTGCCGAACACCCGGGCATCCTTAGTCAGGACCAGCCTGGTGCCGACCGTAGCGACAATGTCACCGTCAATGATACCGGAAATGATAATTTCGCCGGCGCCGGCCCGCACATCGCCGTGGACCGTGCCGTTAATGTTCAGCGTGGCGCACCCGGCGACAACATCGCCGGCAATTTCTGCGTTGCGGCCGATGGTCAGGTCCCGACAGCCGACGATCAGGTCCTGGCCAACCCGGGAGTCAACAGACACCGTAGCGGCGGCAATTCGGGCTGCGCCACCAACCGGGCCGCCCAGATGGATGCTTGCGCCGAGCGCCAGCAGGTCACCCCGGACCGCACCGGAGATGTCCGCGGTCTGGCAAGCGAGGTACAGGTTTCGGGTAACGAACCCGCCGACCGCGGCCGACTGACACCCGGCTGCGACCGAACCTTCTACTCTTCCATCCAAGCGCAGGGCACTGCCGCCGAAATAAAGGTCGCCGACCTGGGCTTCCTCCTTGAGCAAAGTGAAGCTCGACCCGGCCTCGAACCGCGCCGCGTATGAAAGCGCGATACAGCCGAGAAGCAGACCGCAACACATCGAACGGACGATTCTTCCAAATCTGGATGTGAAATGTCGGTTACTTGTCATATGAGGCTACTCCTTTTCCCAGTCGCGCAGACGCTCCCGAATTCGTTCTTTGATGCGCCGGCCAATTTCATTCCAGTCGGCGTGATTCGGATGCTCCTGGTCTGCGAAAGCGGCCTTGATGCCTTCTTGCACGCCGGCTTCAACCCGCTGGCTGAGCTTGTCCCAGTCCGGGTCCCTGGTCGTGACCTTGACCTTGCGATGATGCGTTGCGCCGCGCAGGCCGCCGCCAAGCGATATCATGCACCCGAGGATAAACCCGATGTTGTATCCCCAGCCGACGTTGTTTGTCTCGTAGATACCGACGTCTTTGGTGAACAGACTGACGGCAAAGGTGACGATGATGATCAGGCCGTGCCACAGCCCGGCCCAGAACCCGGCCCGGTTGTCGGTCGATGCCCAGCGTTCGTCCCCCGCCGCGCAACAAGCGGTAAGAATGAGCACCATTACAAGACATAGTAGTACGAGAACTTTCTTTCCGGCCATCACGCCTCCTGTAATCTCCGAGAATGTAGTCTGTAATTGCGGCCGGTCAAGCCCGTCCGTGCGCACAGTTTTGACTTGGGCCGGGTTTTGGCTAGATTCTTGGCCGTGGAACAGGTTGCGACATCCGATGAAAGCCGCTTCTTCTGCGACGAGATGCTCGGACGGCTGGCTCGGGAGCTCCGTCTCATTGGCCTGGACGTCGAATATCGCCGCGGGATTCGCGGTATGCAGGCTTATCGTGAAGCACGCGGCGCCAACCGGGTATTCCTTACCCGCAACAAGCGGCTGGGTAAGTTGCCCGGCGCCTATTTTGTGACTGCCCAGACCGCACCGCAGCAGGTGTCCGAGGTGAGAGAGAAATTTGCCACCGGCACATCCCCGGAAGCGCCGCGGATGCCGTCCGACAGAGCTCTTTCCCGATGCCTTGTGTGTAACGAGACGCTCGTGAGCATCAGCCGGGAACAGGCCCGGCCGCTGGTTCCATTTTTCATCTATCAGATACACCATGAATTTTCGCGCTGTCCCAGATGCAGACGGGTGTACTGGCCGGGCAGTCACGCGAAAGATATGGTGCAGCGCGTCGCGGCCCGGCAGCCCGATGTTGAAGCTATGACCCGGCCGCGGCGGCGGTTTGGCTTTGGCCGGCGACCACGGCACGGTCAGGATAAACAAGGGACGACCACGGAGTAAGTGACACTGATTTCCCATAACCGGAGGTGAATCAATGGCAGTAGTGCTTGATGGCAAGAGCCTTAAGATTTCCGACGTTGTCCGGGTGGCAAGGCAACGCGAGAAGGTCGAGCTGGCCGGTACCGCAAGAGAGCGGATCAACCGTTGCCGCGGCTTCATCGAAGAGAAGGTTCGGGAGCGAGCCGTGATGTACGGCATCACAACCGGCATCGGCGAGCTGTCGGAGACGATTCTTACTCCAGAGCAGACCGAGCAGTTTCAGCGCTACATCGTCTATTCGCACTCGGCCGGGTGTGGCGTGCCGCTGCCCGAAGAAGTAGTCCGGGCCGGCATCTGCTCGCGCATCAACGTGCTGGCAAACGGTAACTCAGGCATAAGGTTGGCGGTTGTCGAAACGCTGGTCGAGATGCTGAACCGGGGTGTGACACCGGTCGTGTTCGACAAAGGGTCGGTTGGCGCGTGCGGGGATTTGTCGCCAATGAGCCAGATGGCGCTCGTACTGCTCGGCGAGGGTGAGGCCTACTACGAGGGCAGACGGATGAGCGGGGCCGAAGCAATGAAGGCGGCCGGGATTCCAACCATTCGATTTGAGGCCCGGGACGGCCTCGCAACGATAAACGGCTCGAACATGACCGCCGGCTGGGGTGCACTTGAGCTTGAGGACGCCGGACATTACTACAAGGTGTCGGAAATCGCGGCGGCACTGACGCTTGAAGTCCTGAACGCTAACATGGCCGCTTACGACGAACGGATTCACAAGGTGCGCGGGTATCCGGGTGCCATCACCTGTGCTGAGAACATCCGCCGTCTGACCCAGGATTCCGAGATGCTCAAGCAGCCGGGGAAGAAAGTTCAGGACGCCTACAGTCTGCGTTCGACTCCACAGGTTACCGGCGGCGCACGCGACGCACTCGCCTGGGCCCGCCTGATGTTTGAGATCGAGCTCAATGGCGTTGGCGACAATCCACTCTTCTTCCCGGAAGATAAGGCTTACCTGACCGGCGCCAATTTCCAGGGAACTCCGCTTGGGCTCGCGCTCGACCTCACCGGTGCGAGCGTGACGATGGTTGCGGTACTTTCTGAGCGTCGTACCAACCGGTTGCTCAACCGTAACCTGTCGTCCGGTCTGCCAGCATTCTTGACCAAAGGAGCAGGTATGTTCTCCGGTCTGATGCTGACCCAGTACACTCAGGGAATGCTTATCTGCGAGGACCGGATTCTGTCCGCACCGGCATCGGTCGGCTCGATTCCAGCCGCGGCTGACCAAGAGGACTTCGTCTCGATGTGCTTCACCGCTGCACTTAAGACGAACCAGATTCTCGCCAATGCATGGTACGTCCTTGCAATCGAACTGATGGCCGGTGCCCAAGCGGTTGAATTCCGAAAACCGCTTCGGCTCGGCCGGGGCACGCAGGTGGCCTACGATTTCGTGCGCCGCCACGTTGACAAACTGGTTGAGGACCGGCCGATGCAGTACGACATCAACAATCTGGCTGAGGCTGTAAAGTCGGGCGGGCTCCTCGACGCGGTCGAGAAGGAAATCGGGAAACTGGGCTGAGAACGAGCATCGCGTCCGCACAGTACGTTGGCACAGCGCGTGATGCACGGAGCGTAGCGCGTGCTTATTAAGCACCTCGCTGATTGTCGTGAGATTCTTGCGGGTGACAATACGCGATTGCGCGAGCTGCTTCACCCCGAGCGAGACCCAGCGAAAATCGGCTACTCGCTTGCGATTGCTCGGCTTGAGCCCGGCCAGTTATCGCTGCCGCACCGTCTGAAGCAGACTGAGGTCTACTACATCATTAGAGGGGCCGGCACGATGCACGTCGGCACGGAAGCCGCTCCTGTCAGTGCCGGTGATGTGGTGTACATTCCGTCAGAGGCGACCCAATGGCTTGAGAATGACGGTGATGGTCCGGTTGAGTTTGCCTGCATTGTCGAGCCGGCCTGGCGGCCCGAGGACGAAACGGTTCTTCCCGGAGCGTAGAAAAGTTCAGGCCCGGTCCGCGGGCCGGGCCTGAAGGGTAAGGTTCTCTCTCAGGTTACCCGAATATTTTAAGAATTGTAGCATACCAGCTGGCCTGATGCAAGTACAGGTCTTAGCCGGTTTTGGTGGCATTTTGACTGACTTCTGCCTTTTCCTATAATCGCTCCGTCAGAGGAGTACCACGATGAAGAACATCACTCGATGCTTGCTTCTCGCCTTTACTATGGCTCTGGGTGGAAACTGGGTGACATCAGGCGGGGATCCAGCAAGAACCGGACTATCAGACGAGTTCGGTCCGACTCAGCCGGACCTCGTCTGGCAGGGAACGGTCAATGGTCTGTTCGGTCTGCCGGTGTTCATCTGGCAGGACCGGCTTGTCACCTGCCGGTTTCAGACGATTGACTACGCGCCAATTGTGTGCCAGAGCATTGACGACGGCCGGATAATCTGGACGCGTGACTTTCCGGGCACAAACAGTCGCTCAATTCCGGTTGGATTCCGTGATAACCGGGTATATGCGATCAACTTTCAGGAGTCGCACTACGACACTCTTTATGCTCTGTCTCCGGACAACGGTACCACAATCTGGAGGGCGCGCATGACAGTGGAAATGAGCATCACCGAGAGCGTGACATTCTGCGAGAACGGCGACCTTCTTGTTCAGGGCTCTGGCTTCAAGATAGCCCGTATTAATTGCATGAACGGCGACACGGTCTGGACTTGCTACCGACTGTGGCCGGTGACTGGAAGCTGTGACCTGTGTGTGTTCGGTAATACTGCCTACGGCTACTATGGTACGATCGCGGGAATTTCGCTTATTGCGATTGACCTTGCGACCGGACGAATCCGCGACTCGGTGCGACTGCAAGATATGCATCCTGGCGGGCCGACGCCCCAGGCTGCGCCGATGGTCGGCCCGGACGGCACAATCTACGCCCATGTTGTCGGTGACAACATCACTGCGGTCCGCGATTCGGGCGACAGCTTGAAAGTGCTGTGGGTCAGAGAAATATCAGTCTCGCCCTATTCACCCTTTGCCCACTTTGCAGTTGGTCCAGATTCAACCGTGTACGTTGCCTCGAATGGCCGCATATTGCGTCTTGACCCGGCGGACGGTATGGCAATAGATTCGTCGTTACCAATAAACGATGGCAATATTTTCCAGTGTCGGCTTGCAATTGACCGAGCCGGTCGGGTGTATGCGTCGAACGGAGGATTTTCTTCGGGTGCGTTGTACTGCTTCAGCCAGGACCTTGAGTTGCGCTGGTCTGTGCCGGTAGCAAGCATCAATACGTCTGGGCCGGCGATCGGGTCCGACGGGATTCTCACCGTCGCTGGCAACGGTACAACACTGTTGGCGTACAGGACGCCAACCGCAACGAGAGACTTACCAGCGCGCCCCCGTCCGGTTCCGATGCTTCTTGCCAGGCCGAATCCCTTCCGTAGCAGAACGGCCATCAGTTTGCGGTCTGCAGTCGTTAGTTCATCAGGGTTGACTATCTATGATGCTGGCGGTGCCCGTGTTCGCACCCTGCAGGCTGACAGTTACGAACGACCGGCTATCAGCACGTTCGTGTGGGATGGCTGTGACCAGTCGGGCCGACGCATGCCGGCTGGCGCCTACATTGGCGAGGCCGGTGGTACGACCATAAGCCTTGTTCTGACAAGATAGGGTTGCTTGACAACCGTGCCTGCTGGGCGAAGATTTGACCAATGCTTAGCACACGCGTCTTGCTCTTGGCGCTGGCGCTTGAGTCTTCGAACGGCGGTGCGGGGAAGCTCATACGGTTCAGCCGACGCAAGGACTGCTATGTTGCGACGCTGTTGGTGAAGCCCGATGAGTACCGGCTATTCGGGTTTCTTGAAAGCGAAGATGGTCTTGACCTGCTCTGGCAGTACACAGGCCAGCCAAAGCTGGCTAGAACCGGTTGAACAATGGCGAGAAGAAACTCGTGTTCGGACCCTGAGCAGGAGCGGGGCGAGAGGATAATTGAGCAGATGCGGCGGCTGGAGCGGGTCGGTCAGGCATACCCTCGTTCTTGGGGGCTATTGCTCATTACTGTCTTTCTTCTGCTGGCAATTGTTGTCGTCATCTTAGTCAATCGTGAGCGTTTTGCGTTACTTTGGACCCGGCTCACCCGGCCGGACTCAATCCCCGGCATCAGCCCGTAGCCAGTTCCGGGTAGGCTTGACCCGGCACCCCTGTCTCTTATCATTGTATCAGCGGTTACATCCCAGCGAGAGAATTATCAACAAAGGAGGCTGACGTGAAGTTGTGCGTCGTTCTGTCTTTCGTTGTCGCAGTCGTAATTGCGGTCGGGCCGGCATTCGGCATTGAACACGGTGTTGGTCTGAAGTACGAAGACCCCAGAAATAGCCCTTTTCTTGTCGAAGCCCCACCGCTGTCCTTCCCACCCGATGGCCTGCCAGCTTCGGTTGATCTTTCCAGCCAGATGCCACCAGTCGGCAATCAGGGTGCCCAGGGGTCCTGTGTCGGCTGGGCTTTTGGTTACTACCACAAGACTCACACCGAATGGCTTGAGCATGGCTGGAACGTGAGTCTACCGCAGAACCAGTACAGTCCGGCTTTTATCTACAACCAGATAAACGAAGGTAATGACAACGGTGCTTATCCGTCAGATGCGGCCAAGCTCATCTGCGAGCACGGCTGTGCCAATATGGTTGACTGTCCGTACAATGCTGCCGACTATACGAGCTGGCCCACAGAAGCAGCATACGAACATGCAATACCATATCGGGGAGAAGCTGGGTTTTGGCTTTACGTTGGTGACCAGGCTGGCATTACTGCGCTCAAGGCGCGGCTGGACGCAGGTCTGACAACGGTGCTTGGCATCTATGTATGGGGGAATTTCGATAACGTTCATCTTTACGGGTACAACTACTGTGTTGCCAACCGGGTATCGCCGTACCGTGGTGGGCATGCCGTAACAATCGTCGGTTACGACGACGGCCGACCGACCGCAGACGGACCGGGGGCATTTAAGCTGGTCAACTCATGGGGTACAGCTTGGGGACAGTCCGGGTATTGCTGGATGTCCTACAAGGCGGTCATGGACGTTGGCCTGCCAGGGTCGCCGCACTTGTCTCAGGGATATGCCTACTACATGACTGACAAAATCGGATACTCACCGACTCTGTTGGGTCGGGTCAAGCTGACCCACAGCGCTCGGGACGAGGTCGGCATCAGGCTTGGGGTCGGCCGCCGCGCCTCACCTTTCTGGACCAAGGACTTCAGGTCCGGTTATGTGTGGCAGAGCCAGCCGCCGCCGTCAACTGACCAGCCGTTTCCGGCCAACAACATGGTGTTCGACATGACCGAAGGCGAGGCGTATCTTACCGGATTACATGATTCCGGGTTTGTCCGCTGCGTTGATGGCAAATCCGACGGCAAGTCCGGTACAATTGAATTTCTTGCAGTTGACTATGTTGCGGGCGGGGTCGTCGGTGTCTCGACCGAGCCGCCGGTCGTGATTCCGGACTACAATACCGCGGTCACGGCCGCAGCCGAGTTGCCAATGCCAAGCGAGTTGCAAGTTTGTGTCACCAGCCCGAACGGAGGCGAGACATGGGAGGTCAACTCGGTTCAAACCATTAGGTGGGTGCACTCTGGCCCGCCCGCAGAGAAGGACTCAATCTGGTACTCCACGGACAATGGTCTCAACTGGATGTTCGTGGCCGAAAAGGACCCGGCGGCGACAAGTCATGAGTGGACCGTACCGGCCACGCCCTCGACTCAAGCCCTTGTCAAAGTAAAGGCCGTCAACTCAGTGCCGCAGGCGGATGAGGACCAGAGTAACGCCGCATTCACGATTGCGGCTCCTGGGGCTGCGCGCTGGGTCGAGTGTCGGGCAATGCCTGAGGAACCGAGCAACTTACCGGTCAGGGACGGCGGCAGTCTCACCTGGATGCGGGATAAAGGTCTTATCTTCGCAACGAAGGGAAACAAGGCACAGGACTTCTACTCGTATAATCCCGGCACGAATACGTGGTATCAACTGCCACCAGTGGAACTCGGCAGTTCTGAACGGCCGCCCAAGAGGGGCACCAGGATCGCGGCTGACAGGAACCGGTACGTGTATCTGGTCAAAGGCAACAACACCCAGGAGTTCTGGCGATTCGATTTGGACAGCACACGGTGGCAGGAATGTGAAACCGTACCCATTGGCCCAAGCAAGAAGAGGGTCAGGGGTGGCGATGATCTGGTGTACGTTCCCGCGATTCACGGCGATCCAGACTATCTGTATTTGCTCAAGGGCTACAAGACCGAGTTCTACAAGTATGACGTAAGTTCCGGCCACTGGTTGCCGCTCGACCCTGCGCCCTGGGCAAACCGGGAGAAGTATGCCGAGGGTTCCTTCCTGGTGTATGACGGTGACAGGACCATATACTGCCACCAGGCAAACTACTACAATAAAGACCAGAATCCACGCCGGCACGCGATGTTCAAGTATGATATCGTTGGCGACACGTGGTACCATGATACACTGGACGGCATGCCGCTTCTCGGCACCTACGGCACTCGGAAGAAAGAAAAGAAGTCCAAGGACGGTGCCTCGGGCGCTTGGCAGGGCGACGCGCTGTATGCGCTCAAAGGTGGCGGTACCCAGATGTTCTACAGATACGATCCGACAACCGGGTCTTGGCTGGAGCTTGACACCATGCCGTCATATACCGAGGCGACCGGTGCCAAGCGGCTGGTCAAGCAGGGGGGTGACATCGTCAGTAGCGGTAGTGAGCTGTATGCGATGAAAGGGAACAAGACCCTGGAGCTGTGGAAATACGTGAGACCGACGAGCTACGACGGCAACGGTTTCATGGTTACCCCCTCTGGAGCGATGGACGTGGGGCGCGAAGTTCAAGCTTCGAAGCTTGAGGTGCTGCCGAATCCGATTGCGAACGGTTGGATAACACTAAAACTGGATGGCCTGGGTGCTAAGCGGTCGAGCAGCCTGGTGCGCGTCTTCGATGCGGCCGGCAGGTGCATCATTGCGCAGCGACTGGGAGCGGCTAGCTGGCGACTGGGGACTACGTTAGACCTCCGTGCGCTGTCCAGTGGCGTTTTCCTCGTCCGGCTCGACCGTGACGATTGCGTCTATACCGGGAAGCTTGTCGTGCAGCGTTAGTGTCTAGGCAAGGGAGGAGACAACAGCCTGCTCCCTTGCCTATTTCGGGTTTCTCTTACGATGGGCACGAGGCCCGCCCGGCTGGACAAATTGACCGCTACTTCGGCTCCGATATCCTTACCACAGCAGGAGAAAGCGTGAAGAAACTCTTGTTCGTCCTTTCCGGAGCATGCGTGCTAATATTATCCTGCACTGTGCTCATGGACTACCAGGTCCAACTGGAGCTGGTAGGCGACGCGGGAATTCAGTTCACCGGCTACTATGCTACTACGCTAGCCGGAGTTGATTCGGTTTCCGGCACTATCCCGGTGTACTACACTGTGTCGGTCAAGCGTTCGGGTGACGCCATCACAGCCTATTTTCAGAAGGTGAACCAGCCCGGCACAATGATTGGCCGGATGATAGTGGATGGCGATACGGTTCAAGAAAAGACGGCGAGCAACCCGTCTGACGCACTACACATGTATTGGTGTCCGCCGAGCCAGTGAGGCGGCGGCAGCGCTCCGTGAGAGCGCGCCGGACTAGTGGTTTTTCGGTGCGCGGGTAAGGTCGGAAATCATTGTCCGAACCCGGCGCTGGCCGAGCCGTACCGAGTCGGCCATAGCCTTACGCTTCGTAGCTTCGGCCAGGAGCATGGCTGATACCATCATTCTGAGTCTGACGAGCTCTGATCCGATTTGCGTAATCAGCCTCTGCTGCTCGGGCGTCGGGGTCTCGCTGACGACCTGCTGCTGAACCGTTTTGAAACGTAGCTCCAGTTTGCTAATTGCGCCATTCAGCTGTGCGACCTCCTGGTCGTGCTGACTGGCACTGGTATTCACAACGTTTGCACGGCGAACCGAGTCTCGTACCCTAACCTGCTCAATCTGGTTGCGCCGGATATGTTCGTGCCTGCGCTGGCGCGGCAGGACCATAACCAGGCCAATGACTGCGGCAAGCGCTGCCATGGCGGCGGCGATGAATACCCACGGGTTTGTTGTACCGGAATGCCGTGGTGTGACCCGGACAACCCGCTGACCGCAGGCGAAACAGCGGTCCTGTCCATCATGAACCAACTCACCGCAGTGAGGGCACTTGCGCACGACTACAGGAGGATATCGAGCGTGACTTCGAGTAACGCGACCGGCTGGCCGAGCCCGAAGTTCTCAAGCACTCGTGGATGAACTTCGCCCAACATGCCCCACTCCAGGTTGCGGCCACCACGACGCACAAGAAGCTTGGCAGCTCGACCTGGTATGAAGGTCTCAAGGGGTTCTAGCGGTTCGAAGCTGACGATGAGGTCAAGTTCGCGGATGAGAGTGTCGGCAACCTGGCGGATGTCGGCAAACCCGGCCCTTGGTCCGGTGATGCCCGCGGCCAGTCGGTGCCTAGTGGCGACACCAGTCTCAACCTTAGGGTCAATTTCAAAACACTCGCCAACCTCAAACAGTAATTGTGGCATTTCCCGGCTTACGTTTACGCGCATGGTGGCAAGCAGGCCTGAAAGGAGATGTTTGCGAAGCATTGTCTGGTCCACACTAGTCGGGTTTTCGACTTGGCAGTAACCGGACATTGCACGTCCAGGCAGCCCGGAACTCGGGACGCTCAGCCCAGGGTCTCGTGGTGGAGCGCTGGCAGGAGTCGGCATCCCGAGCAGTTCGAAGTGTTCGTGGTCGTTCGTGAGCACCAGTGTCATGATTTCCAGATAACCGAGGCCAGTCATTATCCCGCGACACCGGTCGGCAAACTCCTCGGCCCACTGAGGCTTGCCAACGGTCAGCGTCGGTACTAGTCGCGGTACGATGTTTTGATACCCGTAGGCGATACCGATGTCTTCGATGATATCATACTCGTGCATTACGTCGCTACGGTACGCCGGAACCAGAACCGCCATCCGGCCGGTTGACTCGTTACGCGGCCGGTCGTGCGGACATTGACCGTGCAGATTGGCACTCGCCTGGTTGCCGACTTCAATACCATAGCGCATGCGCGTCAGACAGCTCTCGATATCAGGTACGTCGAAGCCAAGCACCTGTCTTGCGGTCTTCGCAGTCACGGTCATCCTCATAGGCGCAAGGTCGGGTGTTGTCGTCCTGCTGCCGTCCGGGTAAACGATGTCTACGGACTCAAGCTTGGCGCCAAGGTCGTACAGGCTTGCGGTTATGACGGCGAGGGTGCGGGTAACGGCATTCAGGTCCGGGCCGGTTACGTCAATGAGCAGGTTCTTGGTATCCGCAGTTACCCGTGTTTCTTCGCTGTTGATGATCGGTGGCATCGAAAGCACCTTCCCCTGGCTGTCGCGCAGGAGGGGGTAGCGGTCAAAAGGTTCAAGCAAATGCCGGTAACCGATGCCCTTCGGGTGCCGTTCCAATATCTGCTTGGGCGTCGCCGCAACCATACCATCCGGCATACCGAAGAGTGGCACGAACTTGAGCGCCTCTGGCTGCACCGGTCGGTACTCAAAGCCCGGTGTCACCGTGTCGAGGTCATAGACGCCAATTGAGGCGCGCCGGCGATTCCGGCCCAAGGCCCAGTGCAAATTCTCCTGCATCTTCATGAGCATCCGGACCGTCTCATCGTCGAGCGCGAGGTCCCGGACCACACAGCAGGCGATATAGGGTCTGATTTCTTCCAGACCGGCCCTAACGATAACTTCGAAGTTCGAAGCCCGTACCCCGAAATTGGGCAGCCCGGTCTCGATACCCAGATATCCACGCAGCGCCCGCGCCAATCCGGCCACGTCGAACATATCCGGCCGCACCGGCAGGAGGTTGAGCCTTATGACCTCAGCGGAACCGGACACCGTAATGTCTCCGCTGCCACAGTGCGCACACTTGCTGTTGAAATCTTCATGCTCAAGCACCTCGGTGATCTGACTACACCGACCGCACCGGTATGACGTCACTACTGCCCTGCCCTCGACGTCGCAGCCCAGCTCGGCAAGCGCTTGGACGAGGTCATCCCGTCCCAGGTCCCGGCCTACCAAGCGTCTCAGCTGCCCGAGCGGTACGTTTGCTACCGGCACAGCTTTGCCTCTCTTAGCCAGTCTATATCTGCCCAGTACAGCTTACGGATGTCGTCGAGCCCGAAGCGGAGCATCGCAATGCGCTCCAGTCCCCCCCCCCAGGCGATGACCGGTGTGGTGCAGCCCAGTGGCCGTGTGACCTCAAGCCGGAAGACGCCAGAGCCGCACATTTCGACCCAGCCCAAACCCTCGACATAGGCAAATACCTCTGCTGATGGCTCGGTGTAAGGGAAGAACGATGGCCGGAACTGCACTTTCTGGGCGCCCATTTTGCGATAGAATTCGGCCAGTGTGCCAAGCAGGGTGGCAAGGTTTGCTTGTTCGTCAATGATGATGCCGTCTATCTGCACAAATTCAGGCAGATGGGTCGCGTCCACGTTCTCCCGCCGGAAAACCTTGCCGATGGAGAACACCTTCCGAGGCGGGTTCGGATTTGCCGCTACTGCACGGATGGTGGCTGCGGTTGTGTGGGTGCGCAATACCAGACGCTTCGCCTTCTCTATGTCCCAGTGGTAGCGCCAGCCGGTCGAGCCGGTGTCGCCACCGTCTTCGTGCGTGCGCGCAACCCGTTCAACCAATGCCTTGTCGGGTAATTGTCCCTCGCTTGGCATCTTAGTGTAGAATGTGTCCTGCATTTCCCGGGCCGGATGGTCCTGCGGCTGAAACAAGGCATCGAAGTCCCAGAATGCGGTCTCAACGACCGGCGAGTCCACTTCCTCAAAACCCATCTCGAAGAACGCCCGTCTAGTCTCCTGGATTACCCGTTGGAGCGGATGGGGCTTGCCGGGGTAGCGTGGCGCCACGGCTACTTTCACGTCGTAGTGCTTGAAGGCGACATCGCGCCACTTGCCCGTCTTGAGTAGTTCTGGTGTCAGTTGTGTGACTTCCTTGACCGGTTCAATGCCCGCTGTCTTCAGCTCTTTTCCTCTGGCGGTAAGCGTCACTGTTCGTCGGTTGCGCCGCCGTCGCTTCACGATGTCATCCCGCCCACGCAGCAGCTCGATAGCAGCGGTGACATCAAGGTCTGAGCGTCCGGCCCGGATGTCAGAGACAAGCCTTGGTTTTCCGTCCGCAAGCATGCTGACCAGTTTCTCGTCTTCGCCCAGCTCTTCGCCGCAAGCCGCCTTCTCGCCGACGTCGGTCAATACCAATTTATCTGCATCCCGTCGGCACCAATGTTTCTTGGTCAACCATTTCACCTCGGCTCGAACATCGTCCTTGCCCAATATTCTGGTTACGTCTGCGAGGCTGACTGAGTCGCCGGCTTTGGCGAGCTTGAGTTTTTGCAGTGCTAGCCGTTCCGGGAGCTTGAACTCGAAGGCACTGCCGGCACGGTCTTGAACAACCCGCAGTTCTTCGTCAGGGGTCTCGCAGATGCTTGCCAGGCCTTTGTCGGCTAGAATCTTCAGGCCTGCCATCACGTAAGCCTGGTCGCCGTATCCTGCCTCATGCTGTCCTGCCATCAGGGCAAGCTGCGTCAGCCGGCTGACATTCTCCGTGTGATTTGGGACGTCAACACCATACTGCTCAGCTACGCGTTGAACGAGCTCTTCGACGGGCAGGGGTTTGTCCGACGGCAGCGCCGCGAGCACGCGGTACTCCATCTCCGACAGCTTTGTCATGCCGCGAAACTATGCCCGAAATGCTTGAGAAGTCAAGGCTGGTCCAGCGACCGCGGCCGCCCCTGCTCAAACTGCGCAACGACCGGTTCGAGCATAAGAAATCCGGCAATTGAAGCCGGGACAAGCGCGACGAGACCGGCAATCGCGAAGCTGGCGACAGTTGCGCGGCCCGGGTCGAGAAGCATCAGTACCGGTTTCAGCGCAGGGATGGCGAAGGCGAACGCCGCTCCCACCTCGAGAATCTGGCTTATTACCACGACATACCAGCCCCAGCGGCGACGCCGAAGCAATCCAACCGACCCGACTCCGACCACAAGCGCGTGTCCAACCCCGGCTGCTGCCAGTGGTCGAAACTGAGCCGCAACGCCACCGCCGATCAGCAATGTTGCCAGCGGAATCAGTAAGAACCCGGAAAACAGACTTAACCCGGACCGGACGATGAGCAACCAGGCGAATGCCGTGAGCGCGAGGCGCCAGCGCCTAATGGCGTTATCTCCAGAAGCGCCGACAACCATTAGTGGTCGGGCTGCCGTCTTAGTTTCGCTTGACCAACCCCTTCTTTTCCAGCAGGCCCGTGACGATTTCGTCAAGGTCCGGCCGAGACTTCTCAAGCAAGCTGTACTTGACCCGGACGATGGGCTTGTTGGTTCGCATTAGCCGGGCAAGGTCAATCGGCGTGCCCGAGACAACAATGTCACATTCTGCCTGATTGATGGCAGAGCGTAACTCGGCAAGTTGTTCTTTTGAATAGCCCATTGCCGGGAGCACCCGGTCAAGGTGAGGATTGTTCTCCAGCTCGCGCGCCAGCGAACCGGTGGCGTACGGTCTGGGGTCAACGATTGCCGCCGCCCCGAACCGTTCGGCTGCAATCCGGCCCGCGCCGTATGGCATGTCCCCGTGTGTCACGGTCGGTCCGTCTTCGACAACCAGTACCCGTTTGCCACGGATTACATTCGGGTCGGCAACTTCAAGCGGTGAGTCGGCGTCAATTACGAGCGCGGTTGGGTTCAGCCGACGCACCGTTTCCTTGACGCTTGATATCTGCTCGGGATTGGCAGAGTCCTCTTTGTTTATCACCACCACGTCGGCGAGCCTCAGGTTCACTTCGCCGGGGTGATAGGCGGTCTCCGCGCCGGCCCGCAGTGGGTCGGTCACAGTGATGAGCAGGTCTGGTCGGAAGAACGATATCTCGTTATTCCCACCGTCAAACACGATAACTTCAGCCTCGGCCTCGGCACGGCGCAGCACCTTGGTGTAGTCTACGCCCGCGAAGATGACCATTCCGTTCTCGATGTACGGCTCGTACTCCTCGCGTTCCTCAATTGTTGCCTCTGCCTGGTCCAGGTCGTCGTAGGATGCGAACCGCTGGCAGACTTGCTTTTCTAGCTCGCCATACGGCATCGGCTCGCGTACCGCAACAACGCCGATGCCCTTTGACCGGATGATATCATAGACTCGGCGCGAAGTCTGCGATTTTCCGCACCCGGTCCGAACCGCACAGACGGCAATGACCGGTTTGCTTGACTGAAGTTGAGTCAGCCGGGGTGAGAAAAGTCGCCAACTCGCACCAGCGGCAAGCACAGCTGAGGCCAGGTTCATGACGTGTTGGTGGGATACATCCGAATAGGCGAAGACCACCTCGTCAACACCTAACTGCTTCACCAGAACCGCTGTTTCTTCCTCGGGGAAAGTCGGAATGCCCCGAGGATACAGCTTGCCAGCAAGCGACGGTGGATAGGTTCGAAGCCCACCGACGGTGCCGAGATTTTGCTCCCGGGCCATGGTGAAGCCGACCACTTCGTAAGCCGGGTTGTCTCTGAAACAAACGTTGAAGACATGGTAGTCCATGCCAGCCGCACCCATAATCAGCACGCGCCGGCGATTGGCTCGACCTCCAGACCGCCTGCCCGCCCGGGTTGGGGTGGACATGGGGCGAGACCCGCGGGTCTTTTTCGGATTTGAGGCGTGGGTTGCTCGATAAGACCTGTTCGACATGCTTGACCCCTAGAACCGTTCGGTCATCGCCTTTGCCTGGAGAAAGAGCAGGAGGTAGTCCCGGCCACCAGCCTTAGAGTCGGTGCCTGACATGTTGAATCCGCCAAACGGCTGCACGTCAACCAGCGCGCCAGTGCACTTCCGGTTTATGTACATGTTGCCGACATGGAATTCACGCTTCGCACGATGAATCTTGTCTCGGTTGCGGGTATAGACTGCGCCGGTGAGCCCGTACTCAGTGCCATTGGCGATGTCTAGAGCATCGGTGAAGTTTCGCGCTTTGATGACGGCCAGCACTGGTCCGAAAATCTCCTCTTGGGCAATTCGAGCGTTGCGTCTTACGTCCGCAAACACGGTCGGCTGAATGAAGAAACCTTCTCGTTTATCGCCTTGGCCGCCGCACACCAGTCGGCCCTCTTTCCGGCCGACGTTGATGTACTCCATGATGGAATCAAACGCCCGTTCGTTGATGACCGGCCCCATCCAGTTTTCGCGCCTTTCCACTGGTCCTACCGTTATCTTCTTTACACGCTCGGCCAGTCGCTCCAAGAACTCGTCATACACCCTTGCGTCCACGACCGCCCGCGAACATGCCGAGCACTTCTGTCCCTGAAAACCGAAAGCAGATACTGCGACGCCCTCGACTGCCTCAGCCAGGTCGGCTTCGGCATCAACAATGATACAGTCCTTCCCACCCATCTCGGCGACAATCCGTTTTATCCATATCTGACCCGGCTGCGTCTTTGCTGCCTTCTCGATGATGCCAAGACCGACGGCCTTGGAGCCAGTAAAGGAGACGAAGCGTGTTTTCGGGTGCTGGACCAGGAAATCACCGACTGCGCCGCCCGGCCCGGTAAGCAGATTGACCACACCCGGTGGCAGGCCAGCCTCCTCCAGCACCTCGGTGAACATGGCTGCGATAAGCGGGGCATCCGAGGAAGGCTTCAGCACTACCGTGTTGCCGGTGACTGCAGCCGCAGTCGTCATGCCGACCATTATCGCACACGGAAAGTTCCACGGCGGTATTACCACTCCGACGCCGAGCGGAATGTAACGAACCTCCTGCAGCTCACCCGGAAATGGTGTCACCCCGCACGGCTGGTCGTAGCGGATTGCCTCCCGGGCATAGAACTCAAGAAAATCAACCGCCTCGGCAAAGTCGGCATCGGCCTCAGACCAGCTCTTGCCTTCTTCGAGAATCATTGCCGCATCGAACTCGAATCGTCGCTGCCTCATTATCCGGGCGGCGCGCAGGAAGACCGAGGCACGCTCCACTGCCGGTACGTACTTCCACTCTTCAAACGCGGCCAGAGCGGCTTTCATTGCCAGTCCGGCTTCCTTCTCGGTCGCCCGCGAAAATGTTCCGACCGGCTTTCGGTCCGAAGGATTGTACGAGATGAACTGCTGCTTGGTTCGAACCCGCCTGCCGCCAATGACAAGGTCGTACTCAGTTCCTGCCGCTTCTTTCAGCTTGGTAAGTGCCTGTTCGAGCCCGACCTGGTTTTCGGTCTTGGCGAAATTCAGATAAGGTTCGTTAGCGAAGTTTGTAAGCACAGGTCCTCCTAATCTATTATTTATCAGTGAGTTGTATTCTGCGCCACTGCCGGCGATAGCCAAACACTGATGCAGACAGTGTCCTGGGCCAGAGACGCCGGATAGTGAGAATAGCGGCAGAACGAACAAAGTCAACTCGGCCTGAATTGATGCCCAGAACATTGCGCCTTCCGGAAACTCGAACCGGTATTATGACTCGGCATGGGCTAAAGCGGCAGCAGGCTGCGGCGCTCGTCCGGTTGTCTCAGGTGAGAAGCACCTGAGTCCGCGCATTGCGCCGGGTTGACGTACGGCTGTCAGCGGGTATGCTTAGTTGCCGGCTATGTCAGGCGTGAGCCATCCCGGTCGGCCCGGGATGGCCTTTTCTGTCCCGGAGAAAAGATGCGTTAGGAGCAGCGATGATAAAGACGATCATCATCCTTGGTTACCTTACGGCCCTGACTGTGCTCGGGCTATTGGCCCGACGTCGTAGCCGCCCCGGGCAGGAAGACTTTTTCTTGGCCAGCAGGACGATTGGGCCGCTGTTCCTGCTCTTGACCATGGCGGCTACGAATTTCTCTGCCTTCACGGTACTCGGGTTTGCCGGCGAGGGATACCGGTCCGGGTACGCTTACTACCCAATAATGGCGTTCGGCACCGGGTTTATGGCTCTGACATTTCTTTTTCTGGGCATACCTGTTTGGCGCTGGAGTCGGGCCCGGGGCGTAGTGACGCCGGCAGAGTTTATGCTCGTCCGGCTCGGCAACAGGCCTTTACAACTTGCTTTTGCCACTGTCATGATTGTGTTTACACTGCCCTACATAGCGCTGCAGCCGATGGGCGCAGGGTATGCGCTGAACAAACTACTTGGCATTCCCTATGCCTGGGGAGTAGTTCTGGTGACCGTGGTAGGGGTCGGTTATGTCGTTGCCTCGGGGTTGCGTGGGGATGTGTGGACTGATACGCTCCAGGGGGGCGTAATGATTGTTGCACTGGTTGCGGTGTTTGTGGGCGCGGCTCGGGCTTTGGGCGGATTTGGCCAGACGAACCAGACGGTGCGAGAGCAACTGCCGGCACTGTTTGCCCGTCCAGGACCTGGTGGCGAGTTTCCGGTGGGCGTGTGGCTTTCCTATATGGCGCTGTGGTTCCTGTGCGACCCGATGTTTCCGCAATTGTTCCAGCGATTCCTGGCTGCACGGGACGAAAAAGCTCTGCGGGTCACCGCACTGTTCTATCCCTTGGTAACGGGTGGACTATTCTTTCTCCCGGTTGCAGTTGGGGTCATGGCTCGGTTGGTGGAACCAGGTTTGGTCGGCAGAGCAGCTGATGAGGTGTTGCCGCTTGTTGCTGGACGAGTTCTGCCAAGCTGGTTAGCTGCGGTGGTGGTAGCTGGAGTGCTTGCGGCGATGATGTCAACGATGGATTCTCAGCTTCTGACGCTTAGTTCAATGGTGGTACGCGATATATTGGGGTGCAAGGAACATTCCTCGCCTGTCTGGTCTCGCGCCGCAGTGGTGCTGCTGGGTCTGGTCGGTCTGGTTCTGGCGTTGCGGCCGGTGGCTACGATACGGGTGATAGCGACAGAGACCTTTACCGGTCTTGCTGTGCTTTTTCCTGTGACGTTCGCGGCAGTGTACTGGCGCAGGACGAATCCTTGGGCGGCCCTTGCTTCCATTGTCGCTGGCGAGGCCTTGGTGGCGCTCTATCATTTCAAACTCCTGCCCGCGCCGGGAGTGCTGCCGGTGATTCCGGTGGTGCTGGTGACGACGGCTGTTTTGGTGGTGGGAAGCCTTGTCCGGCCGGCGCGGCAAACTGATGTTATGGCGCGGATATCTGGCTCAGCCTGGCGCTGGGTGGCTGTTTTTGGTCTTCTGTTCGTGGCGAGCGTTGACTTCTGGAATTGGAACAGGTCAGAAGTGTTCTGGTGGGGATTACCAACGTGGTTGTGGTATCATCTGGCGCTGATAGTCGTTCTGTTTCTTGCCTTGCTAATCTGGGCGGCGTGCAGCAGGAGCGATAAGTCTTGCTACCGCGTCAACGCTTCGGAGTAAGGAAGTAGATTCCTCCAGGCAGACTACAATTGAACCTGCGGCCCGTGATGTCGTAGGCCATCATACCCGGCATCACAGTTAGCCGGCATCCTGCAGGCACGACTATCTTGCGAGTCTGGTTTGCAATGGGCAGAGCAGTGGATTGTTTCTCTTCAAGGCCGAGAAACGTGGTATCTTCCAGGGTGACGTCGTCCAGGTATGCGGTCGCATGCGGCAGGGTAGCGAACGTCACAACGAGAAAGAAGGCAGATTCAGGAGCGGTAACCCAGCGCGTGTACTCGCGGTAGTTGCGGCCTGAGTATATTGCCGGAATGATTATCGGGTTACCAATCGGGTCGGCCAGCAAAGTCGTAAACTGCAGGACAAAAGAGGCCGGGAGTATGCCCGGTACCCGGCAGAAAGCCCCGAACTGATAGTGGATTCCCGGCCGCACGATTGTCGTAGTTGTCACAAAGGCAGAGGTATCTGCCCCGCGCAGCAGTGCGCAATAGCGACCGGTATGGGCATTTGTATCACGCACGACCGTGCTTTCTATCACCGCATTGGAAGTTACCCATCCCACCGGCGAGCCGAACAGCCAGTATTCAAAAGATGAGTTGACAATAAGATTGGCTCCCCAGGCCGGAGCCAGGGTCAACAGCGCAAAGAGAATGCAAACTCTGGACACAAGCATCTCCTAGTTAGGGCGTAGTATAGCAGCTGGCCGTTTGTTCCTCAACTTCGTTTTATTCACAGTTTGGCAGGCGGTGCGTCCGGCCGGAGCGGCCCTTGGCGCCCGGCGGGCAAGCGCAGCTGTCCTCTTATACCTTTTTGCCGGTGGTGTAGGTCTGCCTGTATTTACTGGTTTTGGCTACGGTGTGACGCACCTGACTCACGCCCTGGCAAGCGCCTGATCCAAATCGGCGATAATATCTTCCGGGTTTTCTATACCCACTGACAGGCGAACCAGACCATCAGTAATACCTGCACGCAACCTTTCTTCCTCTGGCACGCTGGCATGAGTCATGGAGGCGGGATGCTCAATAAGTGTTTCTACTCCGCCCAGACTGACTGCGAGTCCGCAGAGCCGGACCGAGTCCATAACCCGGCGCCCGGCTTCCAGGCCGCTTTTCAGCTCAAAGCTTATCATGCCGCCCGGACCTTTCATCTGCCGCTGCGCCAGCTCGTACTGGGGATGGCTAGGAAGCCCGGGATAACGTACCGCCGCCACTTTGGGGTGACTTTCCAGGAATCTGGCAATCAGGATGGCATTTTCGCAGTGACGCTGCATCCGAAGGTGCAGGGTTTTGATGCCCCGGTGCACCAGAAATGCTTCAAAGGGTCCCAATACCCCGCCCAGATGGTTCAGAACCTTGCGGAACTGCAGGTACGTGGCCTCGTTGCGCACCACGATAATGCCGCCGACCACATCAGCATGTCCGTTAAGAAACTTGGTCAAGGAGTGAACTACCACATCTGCTCCCCAGTCCAGAGGTCGTTGCAGAATCGGAGTCATGAAGGTGTTATCCACCACCAGCTTGATACCACGCTTCTGGCAGAGTCCAGCCAGAGCCGCCAGGTCAGAGATGACAAGCGTCGGGTTGCCGGGTGTTTCCACAAACAGGACTTTGGTGTTGGGCCGAAGAACAGCGTTCACCTGTTCTACATCCGTCGTATCTACGCTGGAATACTCCACGCCCAACCCGGACATTATACTCTGCAGCAGTCCCAGAGTCGGGCCGTACACCGCCCGGGAGCAGACTACGTGGTTGCCAGCTGAGCAGAGCGCGACCAGTGTAGCATGAATGGCGGCCATGCCGGAGCTGGTGGCTAGGCCGAATGCGCCTCCCTCAAGGCTGGCGACGCAATCTTCCAGTCCCTTTACTGTCGGGTTGAGCATGCGGGTGTAGATGTAGCCCGGCTCTTTGCCGGCAAAAAGGGCTGCGCCATGCTGGGCAGAACGGAAGCGGAAAGTGGAGGTTGCGTATATCGGAGTAACTACCGGCCCTGGGCCGGTCTCAGGCTGGCCAGAGTGAACGCACAAAGTATCAGGGTGGTGCATAAAAGCTCCTTTTAGACGATGCTGATAATGCCGTGGCGGCTGTATATGTCAACCAGAGGCGTCCGCTTGACTTGAAGCTGATGTTCGCCTAGATTGCCTTGTGCGCAAATGGAACCCCGACTATAGAGGTCGCTTATCTCAGGAGGAACCGTGATGAACAAACCCACGCCCTCGCCAAGCGAGGGCATGAAACGGTATCTGGAAAGGGCCAGGGTGATTATCGAGAAGCGCCGGCAAGCCTGGCAACAAGCCAAGCGCCGGCGTTTTGACACGCTTGCCGTGCACGGGCTCTACACGGTGGAAGAAGCGTTGAACAATAACCAGGGCGCGACGATGGAGCCGCTGTTCTTATCTGCAGCTCAGGCATACCGCGACTCAGATGAACTGGAAGCCGCTCTCTCCTATCAGATTCCAACCTGGTGCTATACCCGGATTCACAACCCGACGCTTCAGTATCTAGAAGATGTTCTGGCGCTGCTTGACGGGTACGGCTATGACGGAGAAACAAGCTGCGTTGTCTATTCGTCCGGTATGGCTGCGATTGCGGGCGTGACTGACGCGCTGCTGGTAAGGCAGGACGATGCGCCTCTGAATTTTGTCGCCACCTGCCAGGTGTACGGTGGGACATTCCAGCAGTTCAATATCCGCAAGATGCAGGAGCGGGGCATCGAGGTGCGCTGGGTGCGTAATTCAAACGACTTGGATGAATGGGCAAGGCTCATAGACAAGAACACCCGTTTCTTGTATGGCGAGATGCCGTCCAATCCAGGCCTGGCTTTCTTTGACCTGAAGCAGGTCGTGGACTTGGCGCACGCGCGCGGGTTGCCCTTTATTTGCGATTCCACGATTGCTTCTCCGGCTTTGTTGCGGCCCATATGCTATGGCGCCGACATTGTGATTCAGTCTGTTACCAAGGTGATGAGCAGTTCGGGTACGGGTATTGCCGGTGCGGTAATCTGCCGCAAGCCGATAATCTCCAATGTCAACAACGAAGATATGAAAGCTGATTTCTGCCAGTATTTGAAGCTGTGGCCCCAGCGGGATACCGGCGGTTGTCTGCATCCGTTTCAGGCCGCAATGACTCTGAACGACCTGCGCACACTGCGCACAAGGGTGGATGTATGGAGTCAGACTGCCCTCACAGTAGCGAAGTTTCTAGAGCGGCACAAAAACGTTCTGGCGGTGAACTATCTGGGTCTGGAATCAAACCCGCTGCACGAGGTGGCAAAGAAATACCTCTGGCTGGTAGATGCAGAATACGACGAGAGGTACAGAAAACCGGTGAACCGCTTCTCCCATCTGCTTTCCTTCCGGGTGAAAGGCGGAGCCCAGGCGTGCCGAGACGTATTCGACCGGCTTCAGATGATATGGCGGGCAACAGACCTTGGCCGGGTAAAATCGGTAGCCACTATTCCGGCGATTTCTACTCATTGGCAACAGGGAGAAGAAGGCAGGCAGATGGCCGCAATTCCTCCGGACCTTATCCGGCTTTCGGTGGGCGCAGAACATCCGGATGACATTATTGCGGACCTGGATCAGGCATTGGCCAAGTCGAACTAAGTATGGCGTTACTTTTCTACTCCACTAACCTCCGTTCTCCTGATGTCGACCTGAGGGAAGCTTTGCTTGCTGGTCAGGCTCCGGACAAGGGTCTTTATATGCCACGGGAGATTCCTTCGATACCGCAGGAGGAGATTCTTGCCTATAAGGACAAGAGTTATCCGGAAATAGCATTTGCGGTGCTGAAGCGCTACACGGCCGGCCTTGTTCCGGACGAAGAGCTGATGCGACTGTGTGTGGAGTGTTACAACTACGATGTGCCGCTGGAGCGCGTGTATGACAATAACTGGATCATGCGGCTAGACCAGGGGCCGACCGCTTCTTTCAAGGACTTTGCCGCCCGGATGATGGCGCGAATGATGCGCTATTTCCTGACGCAGGAAAGGGGCGAGCTTGTCATTCTTACTGCTACTTCGGGTGACACCGGTTCTGCGGTCGCACACGCATTTCACAATGTGGACCGCATTTCGATGGTGGTGTTGTTTCCGCTAAAGGAAGTTTCGGCCCGGCAGCGCAAGCAGATGACAACTCTGGGCGGTAATGTGCGGGTTATCGGGATTGAAGGAAAGTTCGACGACTGTCAGGCGCTGGTCAAGCAGGCGTTCGCCGACCCGAAACTTGCTCACATCCGTTTCTCCTCGGCCAACTCCATAAACATCGGCCGGCTGCTGCCACAGGCAGTTTACTATTTCTACGCCTATGCCCGGCTGCAGAAGAACGGCGAGAAAGCGGTATTTTCCGTGCCGTCCGGGAATTTCGGGGATATGTGCGGCGGCATGATTGCCTGGCGGATGGGGTTGCCGGCAGAGCGGTTTGTGATCGCCACCAATGCCAACGACGAGTTTCCCAAGTTTCTGGCTACAGGCAAATACCAGAAGATTGAGCCGTCACGAGTGTGCATATCCAATGCCATGAACGTTGGGCATCCGTCCAATCTGCCCAGACTAGTGGCGCTGTACCGCGGGGTGATGGACGAGAAAGGTAATGTTACCCGGGAGCCTGATTTTGAGGCGATGCGCCGGGACATGTACGCGGTGAGCATTGACGACGCCGCTACCCGAGAGACGATTGTCAACACCTGGAATAAGTATCGGGTGATGCTGGAGCCGCACGGCGCGGTAGGCTGGGCCGGGCTGGAAAAATTCCTGCGGGAGAGCAAGCCTTCCCTTTGTATTTCCATTGAGACTGCGCATCCGGCCAAGTTTCCCGAGGAGATTCAGCGGCTGCTGGGCATTGACCCGGCGCTGCCGCGAGCTCTGGAAGGATTGGACGACAAGCCGGAGTACTACGACAAAGGGCCGAACGAGTACGGCTGGTTCCGGGAGTATCTGCGGCAGAAGTTTGGAAAGCGATAGCGGGATATGAAGTTCGTCATCTTTCTCGGCGACGGGATGGCTGATTTTCCTCTGCCCGAGCTGGGCAACAGAACTCCGCTGCAGGTTGCCAGAAAGCCGACGATGGACAAGATAGCCCGGCTGGGCCGGTGCGGTCAATTCATCACTGTTGATGAGGATATGCCGCCGGGCAGTGAAGTGGCAAACCTGACTGTGCTTGGCTACGACCCGCGGGAATGCTATCAGGGTCGCGGTGTGATTGAGGCGGCGGCGATGGGCGTGGGGCTCGACGAGACTGATGTTGCCTTGCGCTGCAACCTGATATGCATCAAGGACGGCCGGATAAAGAATCATTCTGCGGGTCATATCTCAAGTGAAGAGGCACGACCGCTTATCGAGGCGATGAACAGAGAAAGTAGTCAGGTTCTAGCTTGTACAGGTAAGCAGGAATTCAACTCCGGGTTTCCGACAGGCCACCCGACTACACAACGGCCTGACTGTCAGATTGGCGTCCGCTTCTTTCCGGGTATAAGCTATCGGCATCTTTGCGTGCTCAGCGGAGAAAACGCCGCGGGACAGCCGAACGGACTGCCCTCTCCTGACCTGGAGTGTTTTCCGCCGCATGACTATGTGGGCGAGCGGGCTCTGGACCTGTTGGTAAGGCCGAAGAACGAAGCGGCGCGGCCAACAGCAGAGCTTCTGAACAGTCTGATACGGCTGTCGTGGGAGGTTCTGCCCGGGCACGGCGTCAATGTTGCGCGCACTCTGGCGGGCAAAGACCCGGCCAATTCGGTCTGGTTCTGGTCTCCGGGCCGCAAGCCAAAGATGAAAACTTACCGGGAGATGTTCGGCATCACTGGTGCGGTCATATCAGCAGTGGACCTGGTTCGGGGCCTGGGAGTATACGCCGGCCTGGATGTGATTCAGGTTGAGGGCGCTACCGGTCTCATTGACACGAACTACGAAGGCAAGGCAGACGCATGTCTTGCTGCTCTGGCCGACCACGACTTTGTGTATGTCCATGTCGAGGCGACGGACGAAGCCGGGCACTCGCGGGACGTGCAGCAGAAGATTCTGGGCATTGAGTATCTTGACCAGCGGCTTATTGCCAGAGTAATGAAGGGCATTGAAGAGCGCGGTATCCAGACCCGGGTGGCGGTGCTTCCTGACCATGCGACGCCGGTGACTAGAGGTAACCATGTGCATGGTCCGGTGCCGGTGGCGATTGCCGGCTCAGGCATTGAGCCGGACCAGGTTCAGACCTACGACGAGGAAACGGTCAAAACCGGCGCACTTGGCATGCTGCGCGGGGATGAGTTTATCCGCACGCTCTTGGACCGCTGACACTTCGGCTACAGCTTCACAAAAATACCCCGGCGTCGGAGAAACAAGGCGCAGAGAAAGCAGACAAGGTATATCAAACTGGCCAGGGCCAAGGCGGGCAGAAGCGTCGGCTCCGGCACAAGGCTTCGTAAACCCTCGGCCAGAACACCCGAAAGCATATAGCATACCAGCGGGTTGGCACCGAACAACGCAAAGTGGGCAAGCCTGATTCCAGCGATGTCGAGGCCGAGCACAAGCGCGAACCCGGCCGCGGCCAGGCCGCAGCACACCAGCGCATATGAAGCGGTAACCAGCGGCTTTGTTACCGGCACAACGTAATGAAGCGCAAATCCGGCAATGCCCAGGGCAAGTGCCAAGCTCGCACTCCAGACCAGAGACTGACGCAGGTCTGAAAGATGCCGGCTGAGAAACGAACCAATCAGCATGACACCAGCCCAGGCAATACAACCGGCGATTCCGCCAAGGTCACCATGCTCGTGCCCAAGAAGCCACTCGGCATATCCCAGACTGAGCATCACCTGGTAAGCCGTAATCAGAACAAGCCCTGCCGCAAAACGCGCACCTGGCCGCAGCCGGGCAAAGGGCAGGGCCACAAGCCCGGCCAGACCGAAGGCCTGTAACACTCCCCAGTCGCGCAGCGGATGGCCGCGCAGAAGCAGGGTGCCGGCAATGCCAAAAGCGATGAGCAACAGATTGCGCTTGAGAAAGTGGAACAAGGTTTTTCGCCAGCCGCCCAGCGCCAGCCGCCGCGCCAGCGAGCCGGGCAATAACATTCCGGAGATGAACACGAAGAACGGAAAACCGATGTCAAGAAAATTCAGCCCGGATAGAGGCTGGGCGTGTTGAAGCCAGCCGGGTGTGACGGTAAGCGGTTCCAGATAGTTGGCAACCACCATAACCGCCACCGCCATTCCCCGAAACACGTCCACGGCCTGAATGCGGCGGGATTCGGAAGAATGACTGACCTGGGCAGGGCTGGGGTTCTCTGCAGAACCAGCGTCCGGGCGGTTGCCAGCAATATCCATCACTCAGGTCAAACTGACTGACCGCGGCCAGCCTTCCCTTTTCCGAAACGCCGGTATCACACTCAACTGCTACTGCGAAACAGACCGCGTGTCAAGCAGTCCCCTTGTCCGTGATTTTGTATTCATCCAACTCTCGGATTTCCCGGCTGTTATCTGCCCGTTTCTTCGTATGCCCCCTCGGCTGTGCCCTGGGCTGTGCGGACGTCACTGGGGGAGCGGCTACCCCAGGGTACGGTTGAGGTTCGGTTCGACCCTCTGGACACTAACCTCTAACTCCCTCGGCTACGGCTTTGGTGACTCCTTGCGACACCGCTTCGGTCACACCGCGGATAGCCGCCTCTGGCACGCCTCCTGTCACGCAAAGGGCAGCCCCTGGCTCTACCGGCTCTGTTACCGCTCCGGTTACGCAAACGGTAGTGCAAGGTCCTGCTGCTCTTCTCCCTGGTCCTCGAGCCGAAGCCCGGGTCATTCCTCGCCCCAATCCTTCCTGCTAGGCCTGAAACGACTGCACTGGCTGTCGGCTTGACTGAAATGACCGAGAGAATAATATAGCGGCCAATGACTGGCTCAGGGTCGGGCCGGGAAAAAGCCCAGTTGCCCCAAGAATCAGCCTGTAACTATATTCCGGCAGATTGCCTTCGCGAAGGTGTTATTATCACCGGCACGATGTTCAACGAGCCAATGCGGGTTGTGGGCACCCCGCGTAAGGGTAACGGCTTCGTCATTGTGGACCTGGTCGGCACTCGAAGTCAGACGTTCAAGCCCGGCATTCTGCTGAATAATGCGGAACTCGCGGGACTCACAGTTACCGTGCCCGAAACCAAATTCACCGGTGACGCATCTTTGTTCAAGCTCGGCTTGGAAGCACTGCGCATCAGACTCGCACACGAATACGACCCATATTTCGGTCTGTCGGTATGCAAGGTTGACCCCCTGCCGCATCAGCTGGACGCAATTTACAACCACCTCCTGAAGGCCTGGCGGTGCCGTTTCCTTCTAGCAGACGATGCCGGTGCGGGCAAGACCATTATGGCCGGACTGCTGCTCAAGGAACTCAAGCTCCGTGGGTTGGTCGAGCGGACGCTGGTCATCTGTCCGGCCAATCTGGCTTTCCAGTGGCGCAGAGAAATGAAAGACAAGTTCGACGAGCACTTCGAGCAGGTCACCGGTGCACGACTGCGGGAAGCCTACGCCGTGAATGTATGGGACAACCACAGCCAGGTTATTACCTCGATGGACCTGGCTAAACTCGACCACGTCCTGCCCAGCTTGCAGCAGGCCGAGGACTGGGATTTGGTGATTGTGGACGAAGCACACCGCATGTCGGCGCGTGATTCCGAACACAAGAGCGAGCGTTATCGGCTGGGCGAAATTCTACGGGACAAAACCGTACACTACCTACTACTGACTGGCACACCACACAAGGGCGACCCGGACAACTTCTGCCTTTTCCTCCAACTGCTCGACCAGGAAGCTTACGCAGACGTCACATCCATCCAAGAGGCGATGAAACGCCGTGAAGCGCCGTTCTATCTGCGTCGCACCAAGGAAGCGATGCTCAGTTTCCCGGAACTGCAGGCTGACGGCAAGTGGAGGTCGCGCAAGCTCTTCACGCGACGCATTCCAAGCACGGTTGCATTTGACCTGGTCGGCAATGAACTCGACCTCTATAAGGACGTCACGCGCTATGTGCAGACGCAATCTCAGCGGGCTTCAGAACGCGGAGATGACTTGTGGGCGCGCGCCGTTGGATTCCTCATGGCTATGTACCAGCGACGCATGGCCAGTTCGACTTACGCACTAAAGGAATCGCTCAAGCGCCGCCACAAGAAACTGAAGGAAGAATTAGAATCCGGCAAACCTTTGACCGAGGTCCCGGCCCCGGAAATTCCTGAGCCGGAATCGTGGGACGAAATGGAGGATTCTGAACGCGAGCGCGTGGAACACGAAGTCGAGGGCGTGACGTTGGCGCAGCGGCGCGACGACCTACGCAAGGAGCTGGAGGAACTGGACAAGCTGATTGCCGCGGCCGAACAGGTAGAGAGTTCGGGTCAGCAGGCGAAGTTACAGGCCCTTAGAGCACAGTTGACAGAGCAGGGCATCCTCAGTGACCAGTCGCGCAGGTTGCTGTTGTTCACCGAGTATAAGGACACCTTGGACTTTCTGGTCAGGACACTGAGGAGCTGGGGCCTGACGGTTGGCTTCATTCATGGCGGAATGAAACCCGGCAGTCGCGATGAGCCGGGCACCCGGTTGTATGCGGAACGGCAGTTCTGGGACCTTGCAACTCAGGTGCTGGTGGCGACTGAGGCTGCCGGCGAGGGAATCAATCTGCACTGCTGCAATGTGCTGTTCAACTATGACATACCGTGGAATCCGAATCGCCTTGAACAGCGCATGGGCCGCATACACAGGTATGGACAGAAACTCGACTGCTATATCTTCAACTTCTTCGCCCGCAACACAGTTGAAGGACGGGTGTTGGCCAAGCTGCTCGACAAGCTCGATGAGATACGCCGGGGGTTAGAAGAGGATACTGTTTTTGACGTGGTCGGTCAGGTGCTACCGCCAAACCAGATTGAGCATCTGCTGCGGGAGTTCTACGCCGGCCGTATGAGCGAAGACGACATTCACGCCCGCCTGGACGTCGAAGTGAACAAGGCCGACTTCGAAAAAGTGTGCCGGTCCGCACTAGAAGGTTTGGCCAGAAGCAGTTTGAACCTGCCTATGCTCGTGGAACAGAGGGCATTGGCCCGCGAACGGAGAATTGTGCCTGAAGCCATAGCCCGCTTTTTCCGAGATGCGGCAGCGCGCCTGTACGTGGAGCTCAAACCGTTGCGGGAAACTGTGTACAAGGTTGGCCGTATACCTCCTTCTCTGTTTGACGTTACTCGGGGCGATGGCTGGCATTATCCGGCACTGGCAAAAAGCTACGGCGTCATCAGTTTTGACCGCAAGACAGCTGAAGACGACCCGAAAGTAGAATGGGTTACGCCTGGACATCCTCTTTTTGAGGCGGTGCGACGAAGTCTGGACGAGCTGGCTGCACCTGAGCTTGCCAAAGGCTGCGTGCTTTACGACATCGATCGCGAATCGGAATCTTTGCTTGAAGTATTCAAAGCTTCTGTGGTAGACGCTACCGGCAAGACACTGCACCAGCGGTTGTTCGTGGTGGAAACGACCGCGGCAGGAGAACGCATCCTGCGGGAGCTGTCCTATTTGCTGGGCCTGATTTCGCCCAGCACAGCGCCAGCTGTCGAACCCAAGGCGGCAGAAGACTTGACCGGTTCTCAGAGTTATCTTGTCCAGTCTGCGCTGCCGCAGTTCCTTGCCGAGGTGAAAGAGGAAAGGCTAAAGGACCTGTTGGTGGTGGAGCGCCATGTGAAATTGTGCTTCGAGGAACTTATTCGCAAGCGCAATGAAGTTCTAAGCAGACACCTGCTGGCCAAGGATAGAGGGGACGCGGCTGCTGAGGGTTTGGCCGAAATCGAATCGCAGAAGCTAATTGACTTGCAGCGGCGGCGCGACCGCAGATACGCAGAACTTGCTCGGCAACGCGAGCTTTCTCTTCAGGGCATCGAGCGTATTGCAGTTGCTCTTGTACTGCCCCATCCGGAGCGTAATCGGGACGACGTCACCAGACTCAGGCCAGACCCGGAGGTCGAACGCAAGGCAATGGAGGCGGTCATCGCCTATGAGACTGCACGCGGGTGCAAGGTTGAGGATGTGCACAAGCAGAACCTTGGGTACGACCTGCGTAGCATTCACGCCGATACGGGCGAACTTCGCCTGATAGAGGTCAAGGGTTTGGGCGCTGCTAAGGGCCGGGTTCTACTCACGCCGAATGAGCGCCGCGTGGCCGAAGACCGCCGCGACTGCTTCTGGCTGTACGTCGTGACCGCGTGCGACACGAAGCCGTTCGTGCAACCGCCGATTCAGGACCCGGCTCAGTTCCGCTGGCACGAAGTAAGCAAGGTGGAGCACTACTGGTTGGAGCTTGATGTCCTGACCGGAACGGTGCAGGTGAAGGATGCCTGACCCATCCGACCGAATTCGCCGCCTCCGCCCCAGCGGCGGCTACCGCGACCTGCGCTCGTTCCAGGTGGCGACCATCATCTACGATGCCACCGCGCAATTCTGCGACCGGTTCGTGGACAAACGCTCGCGCACGCATGATCAGATGGTGCAGGCGGCGCGCAGCGGCAGGCAGAACATCGCCGAGGGCAGCCGCGCCGCCGCGGCCTCAAGCCAGACCGAGTTGCGGCTCGTCAATGTGGCGCGTGCCAGCCTTGACGAACTACTGCTCGACTACGAGGACTTTCTGCGGCAGCGCAACCTGCACCAGTGGGCCAAGGATGACCCGGAGGCGATTGCGGTGCGCGCGGTGGGCGCACAGCATCGGACCGATCCGTCCAATCGGTCTGATCCGTCCGATTATTCCCGCTGGCTTGGCTCCCCTGACCCTGCCATCGTCGCCAACGCCCTCATCTGCCTGATTCACCAGGCCAACTTTCTGCTTGACCGGCAGGTTGCCGCCCTCGAGCGCGGCTTCGTGAAGCAGGGCGGGTACAGCGAACAACTCGCCGCCGCCCGCATTGCGGAGCGCCAGCGGAGAATGACCGATCAGTCTGATCCGTCGGCTCGGTCGGATCAGTCGCTGCCATCCTGTCCCCTCTGCGGCAAGCCCATGGCCCTGCGCACCGCCCGCAAAGCCCCGCGCGCCGGCAAGCCGTTTCTCGGCTGCACCGGCTTCCCCGCGTGCAAAGGCACCTTGCCGGTATCCTGACCATGATTCCCAAAGACTGCAAGCGGCTGATTGAGGTGGACTTCCCGGTCGCGGCAGTCAGCGCGCACTCGGCCCGCGAGAAGACCATCCGCCACGGCCATCCTTCGACCCTGCATCTCTGGTGGGCACGGCGACCATTGGCCGCGTGTCGCGCCGTCCTGCTTGGGCTGCTATTGCCTGACCCCTGCGAACCGTTGTGCCCGGCTGAGTTCAAGAAGCAGGCCCGAGCCCTGCTTTCCGGGTTTCCGGGCGTCGGGGACTGCAAGACGGACTTGGCTCTCCGCAAGGGACTGCTGAAGTTCATCGCGGACTTCGCTAACTGGGGCCTTGCCAGCGACCCGCTGGCCGTTGATGTCGGGCGCGGGCTCGTGAAGGCCGCGCACCCAGAAGAGACGCCGCTGGTGGTTGACCCGTTTGCCGGTGGCGGCTCGATACCGCTTGAAACCTTGCGGCTCGGGTGCGAGGTGTTTGCCAGCGACCTGAACCCGGTAGCGTGCCTGATACTCAAGGTGATGCTTGAGGACATTCCGAAGCACGGCCCGAAGCTGGCCGAGGAACTGCGCAAGGTCGGTGCGGAAATCAAGGCAAAGGCTGAAAAGGAGTTGAAGGAGTTCTACCCCGACGACCCTGACGGCTCCAAGCCAATCGCCTACCTCTGGGCGCGGACCGTAACCTGCGAAGCGTCGGACTGCGGTGCGGAAATCCCACTGGTTCGTTCTTTCTGGCTCTGCAAGAAGGCAAGTCGCAAGCGTGCGTTGCGCCCTGTCATTCTGAGCGGAGCGAAGCGGAGTCGAAGAATCTCGCCCTCGGTCGAGTTCGAGATATTCGAGCCGAAGAATGACTCAGATGTACCGCCCGGCACGGTCGCCCGTGCTAAGGCCAAGTGTCTGTGCTGCGGCGCGGTCTTACACCCCGCACGCGTCCGCGCCCAACTCTCGGCCCAGCGCGGCGGCGCCGATGTCATCTTTGACAAGCAGGGCAACCGTATTGGAGGTGCACGCCTGCTTGCAGTTGTGACGCTCAAGCCCGGCCAACAGGGTCGCAACTACCGACTCCCCACAGCCCGTGACTACGAGGCAGTCTGGAAAGCGACAAAGGCCGCAGCCAAGCTTGCCAAACAACGGCTGCAGTGCGGTTTGAGCGCCATTCCCAGCGAGGAATTCCACAGCACGCGGCCATCGCCCAATGCCCGGGGACTCACTGCCGTCACCAGGTACGGAGTGAACAGGTTCGACCTTCTGTATCTCCCTCGTCAGCGGTTAGCGCTGGCGTGCTTTGGCGCGGCAGTCCGAGGGCAGCCTGACGTTCCCGCGTCCGGGCCGAATGGACTTTTGCGTCTACTGGCGCTTGCGCAAAGTCGTGTTGCCGACTACTGTTCGGTGGAGAGCCGGTGGGACTCAACGCAGGAGAGAAATGTGAACTCGTTCGGACGCCAGGCACTCCCGATGCTCTGGGATTTCGCCGAGCTGGTTCCGCACGGTGACAGCGTGGGTTCGTGGGACTCGATGTTGGTAGGAATCATCCAGGTGACACGTCGCTTTGGAGACATTGGTTACGCTGGGAAAGTACAGGTCGCCGATGCTATGCAGCATCCTCTGCCAAACGAATGCTGCTCGTGCTGGTTCACCGACCCTCCCTACTACGATTCCATCCCTTACGCCGATCTCTCGGATTTCTTCTATGTGTGGCTCAGGCGGACACTGCCACATGACAGAATCCTGCAGAACGATTTCGAACTGAACTCCGAGTTGACGCCGAAGCTGCGAGAATGTGTTTGGAATCAAGCGTATCAAGTCGGTGGCGTACCAAAGAGTCCGCGCTTCTTCGAGGAGTGCATGGCCAATGCTTTTAGAGAAGGACGTCGACTCATTAGAGACGGCGGTGTGAGCTGTGTAGTCTTTGCACACAAGACGACCGCAGGATGGGAAGCGCTGCTGAGCGGTCTTGTTCAGGGCGGTTGGTCGCTAAGTGCATCTTGGCCGATTGCAACTGAACAGAAGCAGCGGCTTGTTGCTCGCGAAACGGCGGCTTTGGCGACAAGCGTCCATCTCATTTGCCGGCCACGTCTGAAGGATGCCGGAACAGGCGACTGGGACGAGGTGCGCGCGGAGATGCAGAAGCGGGTGAAGGAGTGGATGGCGCGGATGCTGGACGAGGGGATTCGGGGCGCGGATGCAATCTTCTCCTGCATCGGCCCGGCGCTGGAGCCGTACAGCCGGTATGAGCGGGTTGAAACCGCTGCGGGCAAGGTTGTGCCGCTAGGCGGGGACCCGGAGGCAGGGGAACCGGACAAACGTGGGTTTCTGGCTTACGTGTTTGAGACCGTCTCACGAGAAGCGCTTGAGAATGTGCTGGGCAAGGCTGAAACTGAGAGGTTCGAGGAGGACGCACGGTTGACCGCGCTGTTCCTCTGGACACTGCAATCCACCAGGGTGAATGGCCTGAATGGGAATTGCGGCAAGGATGCCTCTCCCACAGAGGAGGAGGAGCCCGAAGGCGACGAAGACGAGGAGAAGCCGGCCAAGACCAGGGGCGGGCTCGCGATGCCATTTGATACTTTCATCCGGATTACGCGGCCGATGGGCATTCACTACCAGAAATGGGAGAAGCGTATCATCGAGATTGAGAAGGGCGTAGTTCGACTCCGGCCAGTGAAGGATCGAGGCGAGGAATTGCTGGGTGTTTCTACGGGGGGTGATATCCGCGAGTTCACGCTACCGAGTCCGCAGTTGAAGCTCTTTGGTAAAGAAGAGGTGCAGCGGCAGGTCGTAGCTGCCAAACGCGGAGTCGCCGGTCGCATCGAGGAGCAGACGACTCTGGACCGGCTGCACGTGGCGATGCTCCTGTTCCGAGCCGGACAGACCACCCTGCTGCGGCAGTTGCTGGAGGATGAGCGGAAGCGTGGCCGCAGGTTCGAGCGGCTCGCGCTCGCGTTGACCGCGTTGTATCATGAGAAGAGTGAGGAGCGGCGTTGGCTTGAGGGCTTACAGGCGCTAATGGGCCTGCCCGCAACGAAGCAGGCGGGCAAGTAGAGAGGATGGACAATGGAACCATGGTACAAGGTAGCAACACCACGTAAGGAATTGCGCGAGGGCCGGTCACTGGACCCGAGCGAGTTCGCGGTGCATCTGGACCAGATAGTCTCGGGCAGAGCGCCGGATGACTACAAGAACCCGGAGCAATTCTTTGGCCGCACGTACTTCACCAAGGCGCTTGTTACCGACTACTGCGGCAAAGTGCTGCGCCGACTGGCCGGCGAGACTTCCGGCACCGCGCCGGTGCTTTCCATGCTCACCCAGTTCGGCGGCGGCAAGACTCACACGTTGGCGGCGCTCTATCATCTGGCCAAGTCCGGGCCAGCGGCCCAAGCATATCCCGGTGTGCCGGAGCTGCTTTCTGCCATAGGCCTGAAGCAGGTGCCGAAGGCGCGGGTCGCCGTGTTCGTGGGTAACTCCTGGGACCAGAAGTCAGGCAGCGAGACGCCATGGATTGACGTGGCGGTGCAACTGGCCGGCGACGCTGGCCGGAAGCTCATCGGCGAGGATTTCAAGCAGCGGGCACCCGGCACAGAAGTCCTGGAGAAACTCTTTGCCCTGGTTGACGCGCCGATTCTGTTCTTGTTTGATGAGACGCTCAACTTCATCGGCCGCTATGGGAATCTGGCTACTCAGTTCCATTCGTTCCTGCAGAATCTCACTACGGCGCTAACGGCCCGGCAGAATGCGGTTGGCGTGTTCAGCCTGCCTGCGTCGCCGACCGAGATGACCGATGAGCTATGCGAGTGGCAAATCAAGCTGTCGAAGCTGACTGACCGGGTGGGCCAGCCGCTTCTGGCGAATGACCCAGAGGAGATTTCCGAGATTGTGCGGCGCAGGCTGTTTGAAGACCCGGGCCGCAAGAGCATGCAGCAGGCCGCGGCACGGCAGTACGCCCGCTGGGTGTTCGAACGCCGGGATCGGCTGCCCGCGGAGTTCGCCAATTTTGGTGAAGAAGTCATAAGGAAACGATTTGAGGCATGTTATCCGTTTCACCCTAGCACTTTGACCGTGTTCCAGCGCAAGTGGGCTTCGCTGCCCTCATTTCAGCAGACTCGTGGTACTTTGGTGATGCTTGGAATGTGGATTGCCATAGCGGCCAGGGAAGGCTATGCCTGCGCACGCAGAGAGCCACTGATAACCCTTGGCTCCGCACCGCTGAGTAATCGGGAATTTCGGTCCAAGGTGTTGGAACAGATGGGCGAAACGCGGCTGGAACACGCTATCAACTATGACATCTCCGGTGAGAACGCAGTTGCGGTTGCTCTGGACAAGGAGCTGAGCGACACCGTCGGCAGGACGAACCTGCACCAGCGCGTGGCCACAGCGCTACTGTTTGAGTCATGTGGCGGCATGGTTTCCGACAAAGTAGCGACGCTTTCCGACCTGCGGTTCGCGCTTGGAGATGCGGAAACCGAGACAACGCTTGTAGATACTGCCGTCCAAGCCCTGGTCAGCCGCTGCTACTATTTGCGTCCGGTCGGGACCGGTGGGTGGAAGTTTGGCTGCTCGCCCACCTTGCGCAAGATACACGCCGACCGCAAGGCTGGCCTGAACCCGGCCGACGTGGAGAAGCAGACGCGCGCCGTGGTCACGCAGGTGTTCCGCAAGAACGCTAAGATTGAGGCCCAGTTCTTCCCCAAGGACTCGGCCGAGGTATCCGACCGGCCGGTGCTGCGGCTGGTGGTCGGGACGCCTGACAGCGAATTGGATCAGAGGCAGACTGAGCAGTTGAATGCCTGGACTGTGAACTGCGGTCAGTCCCCACGCCAGTATCCGGGCGCAGTCTTATGGGTGATGCCTGAGTCTGCCACCGGCCTGCAGAAGGACGTCGCTGACTGGATGGCGTGGACCGTCATCGCCGACGAGGTGGAAGCAGGGAGCATGGGCGAACTGGAGCCACACGAGCAGCAGATGGCGAGGACAGAGGTCAAGAAGGCGTACTCCAGGGTTGAAGAGAGAGTCTGGAGTCTATACAGCAGCCTTCTGTATTGGGACGCAAAGGCAGGGTCCCTGCAGAAGCTGACGTTGGGGATGATGCATCCCAGCGAAGCACGCGGCATCACTGGCGCGATACTGTCCCGGATGCGCCAAGCCAACTTGCTGAACCGGGAAATCGGGCCGACGTACGTTGAGCGAAAGTGGCCCCAAGCGTTGAAGAAGACAGGCGCGTGGTCGCTCGCCAGTCTGAAGGCGGCGTTCTTCCAAGGGTCGCTCACGCGGCTGGAGCGCGCCGACGAAGCTCTATTGGCGCTGATACAGAAGGCCGTACCGCAGGGCGCGTTGGGCATGGGTGTCGGCAAGGACGAGCTGCACTTGCACAGAATATGGTTCAGAGAGACCGTTGACCCGGCTGAGGTCAAGTTCGACCACGAAACGTTTCTACTCTTGCCCGAGCGGGCGAAGGTCGCGAAGGCCGGTACGCAGACAGGCGGCGTAACGGAGCCGGGCGACATCTTCGCGCCGCCGGGCGGCGATACGACCGTCATCATTGAGCCGCCGAAGCCGGAAGCCAAGACCGTCCAGCCGACGACGGTCGAGTGGCGTGGCAACATCCCACGCGACATGTGGAATCTGCTCAGCCATCGCGTTCTGGCCAGACTGGCCGGCGCCGATGGCGTCGAGATCGAGGTCTTCATCAAGGCCAAGCTCAAGGACCCAGCCGTCCGCCAGCAACTCAACGCTGCCCTCCGCGAGCTGCGGCTTGGAGGAGAGTTCACCGTACAGGACTGAGCGGTATTACAGCTTCGGGGTCCGCAACAGTGAGGAACCCGGGGTCAGGTTCTGAATCTTGCGCTTTGCGGGCCGACAGTTACTAGCCCCAGCGTCCTGCTCCCTCTTCCCAAAACCGAACCCTTGGCCTCTCGCCCCTGGAACCCTTTCTCTGTTTGACACGCGGCCGACCTGGGGGAAGCTGAGTGTGAAGAATGGACACCGGCCGGTTCTTTGACAACCCCTGGTGTCATCGATAACCGGACGGGCTTGACCGACGGTCGGATAGGAGTAGGCTGTGGCGTGGCGTGCCCCGTGTTTCCGCTGTTGACAGCCGGTTATGAAGGGCGGACGACCGATGAGTTCATTGCTGTGCTGAAGCAGGAAAAGGTGGCCGTCGTGGCGGACGTTCGTCAATTGCCGCTGAGCCGCAGGCGGGGCTTTTCCAAGTCGGCTCTGGCAACCTTCCTTCCTTTGAATGGTATCCAATACGTGAGCCTGCGCGAGTTGGGAACACCTGTAGCTGTGCGTAAGCAGTACAGGATGACTGGCAGCTTCGAGGAACTTGCCCGTCAGTATCTTGCCTACGTCGCCACGGTGGATGACTCTGTGGAATCTCTCTACCAGATGGCTGTGGCCAAGCCGTGTTGTCTCCTGTGCTACGAGCGCGACCCGAAGCAGTGTCACAGGTCGCTGTTGGCTCTGGTCTTGGCGGGACGCAACGGCCATCAGTTCGTGGTCCGGCACTTGTAGTTTTGGACTGGCAGACCCGCCGCATCCTCGTCACGGTCAAGACCTATCCCAATCCGAGCCGGAAATACACCGAGACCGTGTGCGTAGCCGGCATTGACCTGGAAGCGAAACGGTGGATTAGGCTCTATCCGGTGCCCTTCCGGGACTTGAACTCGTGGCAGCGGTTCAGCAAGTACTCCGTCATCGAGGCTCGAGTGAGCCGAACGTCGAAAGACACCCGTCCGGAGAGCTTCCGTGTAGACCGCAACAGCATCAGGGTTGTCGAGCAGGCGTGGGACACCAAGCGCAAGTGGGCCAGAAGGCGTGAGATCGTATTGCCGCTTAGGGCCGCGTCGCTCTGCGCCCTGAAGGACGAGCAGGCAAAGTCGGCCACATCGCTGGGCTTGGTCAAGCCGGAGAACGTGAGGTTCTACGCCGAGCCGGTTGATACTACCAGCGCTGAGTTCAGGGCTGCGTTCTATGACCAACTTGACGCCTTTGCCGGAGCCAAGCAGGCAATTGAACCCATACCCTACCGTTTTGGCTACCGCTTCAGGTGCGCAGGCGAGGAACGCTGCCGAGGACACGACCTGTCCGTCATTGACTGGGAGTTGATGCAGTTGTACCGCACACTCCGGGACCGAGAGAACTGCGAGCAGGACGTGCTGCGCAAGGTCAGACAGAAGTGGGAAGGCGAGATGCTGAGGTCGGACAAGGACACGTGGTTCTATGTAGGCAATGTATTTCTGCACCCACGGAGTTTCTTGGTGCTCGGTGTCTTCTGGCCGCCGAAGTAGGAAAGTTCTTGTGACACAGCGGATGATTCTCAGCCGGCCGGTTGGGGTCAGGTCTTGGGAATACCAGGGACGCCCCCGCTTTCTGAGCTGAAGAAAGTCGAAACCGTGGGTTAGTACTGTTCTCAATTGGAGGAGAAAGCTGAGTCCGAAGCAGAATAGGTCAGAGGGGAACGATCGTCATTGAGTTACTTGCTACCCGGACGGCAAGAACCACGCCCGCAACGCCCGCATCCACGTCGCCACCTACCAAACTCTGGGTATTGCCCGCGAAGACGACGACGCCAGCTTCCTCACCGAGTTCTATCCGGAGAATCACTTCAGCCACATTGTGATTGACGAATGCCATCGCTCAGCCTGGGGCAAATGGTCTCAGGTACTTACCCGTAACCCGGATGCGGTACACATCGGACTCACCGCTACGCCCCGTTCGCTCAAGATTACCGAGAAGACCCGCGAGGCGCAGGCAGACGCGAAGATTACCGCTGACAACCTTGCGTACTTCGGCGAGCCGGTGTACGAATACGACATGGCCCAGGCGATAGAAGACGGATACCTTGCCGCCTGCCTGATACAGAAAGGCCGGGTCAACCTGGACGACACCGGTATCACCATTGACGACATTTTGGCCCGCGAACCGGTTGATGCGGACACCGGCCAGCCGGTTTCTTCCGACCGGTTGAGGCAGCTCTACGAAAAAACCGACTACGAAAACCGCATTCTGCTGCCCGACCGGGTGTCTGCCATGTGCGCCGACCTCTTTGCCTATCTGTGCGAAACCGGCGGCCCGGAACAGAAAACAATCATCTTCTGCACCCGCGACCGACATGCGGACGATGTGGCTGCGGAAATGAACAACCTGTACGCCCGCTGGTGCAAAGAGCACGGCCACCCCCGGGCAGAACCCTACGCTTTCAAATGCACCGCCTCTGCTTCGGGTAACGACCAGCTTCCTGACTTCCGCGGTGCCTCGCGCCACCACTTCATCGCCACCACCGTTGACCTGTTGACCACCGGCGTGGACGTGCCCTGTGTGCGCAACATCGCCTTCTTTAAGTATGTCAAATCGCCTATCGCTTTCTACCAGATGGTAGGCCGGGGCACGCGCATTGACCCGCCTTCGGGCAAACTAGCATTCACGGTCTACGACTACACCAACGCTACTCGGCTATTCGGCGAAGAGTTCCTGTCCCGACCGACTAGATCAAGCGAAAAGCGCGAGCCTTCGCCTCCGCCTGAACCGCCCATCCGCGTAGAAGGATTCGAGGTCCGCGTCACCCCGGCCGGCAAATACATTCTGACCGAAGTGGATGGCAGGGCAATACCCGTCACAGTAGAAGAATAGAAGGAACGGATGGCCGCCAAACTCGTGGCCGAAGCGCCGACGCTCGAGGCGTTCCGCGACCGCTTGGTAGAACCTGCCCGCCGCCGCGCACTCATCGATGCCCTCGTTAGCGCCGGCTACTCACCCTCGCTGGTGCAGCGCGTGGAAGAAATGGACGACTATGACCTGTACGACGTCCTGGCCGAACTCGGCTACGGCCTTGCTCCGCGCACGCGCGCAGAGCGGGCTGAGGCATTCTCCTATAAACATGCAGAGTGGCTTGCCAGCCTGCCCGAAAACGCGGCCGCTACCCTCAAAGCCCTTGCTGCCCAGTTTGCCCTTGCGGGCACCGAAGGACTGGAAAACCCGGAAGTATTCCAGACCCCGAAGGTCAAACGTGCCGGCGGAGTGAAAGCGCTAGCCGAACTGGGCAAGCCGGCCAAAATACTCAAAGAAACCAAGGTCAGACTGTTTGCGGCGTAGAGATGTGTTACAGGTTACAGGGTTACAGAGTTACAGAGAGGGGGAGATGAAAGAAACGGTACAGAAGTTCGAGGAACTGAAGGTCTACCAGCAGGCGCGAGAACTGACCAACCAGGTCTATGCTCTCACGCGGCAACCGGCATTCACCAGGGACCGCAGCCTTGTTGACCAGATTCGCCGGGCCGCGGTCTCCATCATGTCCAACATCGCGGAAGGGCACGAACGCGGTTCGACGCAGGAACTCGTGCAGTTTCTCTACGTCGCCAAAGGCTCCTGCGGCGAAGTCCGGGCCCAGCTTGGCATTGCGCGTGACCAGGGCTATATCAGCGCCAAAGACTGCGATTCGGCGAGTGCGCAATGCCGCCGGCTCAGCGCGATGCTATACAGATTCATCCAATACCTTCAGGGCTCCGGAATGCCGGGCCAGAAACAACACGCAAGACAACAACAGGCGGTGGCAGCCGCGGAAGAAAGGAGTCGGATTCTAGACGAACTGGCCGAACAACGCAAACGCAAAGCCAATGACCAATAGTCCTGTAACCTGTAACCCTGTAACTTGTAACCTTTCTGCTGTGACCTGTAACTCTGTAACCTGTAACTTTCTTGCTGTAATCTGTAACGCCGTGACTCTGCCCTGTTCCCCAGCTCTTTCTGAAAGGAGCGTCCGATGAGCGAAATCAAACTCTTCCGCCTGAGCGGCAACAAGGCGACCGAACTGCCGGGCAAGGCAACGCCGCTTGAGAAATCACTTCAGGACGTCGTCGAAAAGAACCTGGAGACGATGCTCGGGGTTCGCTTCCTTGACTCGGAATACTCTACCGGCAAGAGCCACGCCGGCCGCATTGACACGCTCGGCATAGACGAGAACAACTGCCCGGTCATCATCGAATACAAGAAGGCGACGAACGAGAATGTCATCAACCAGGGCCTTTTCTACCTGGACTGGCTTCTCGACCACAAGGCCGAGTTCCAGTTGCTGGTACAGAAGAAACTGGGGCAGAAGGCGGCCAATGCAATAGACTGGACCGGCCCGCGCCTGCTCTGCATCGCTGCCGACTTTACCAAGTACGACGAACACGCGGTCAAGCAGATGGGCCGCAACGTGGAACTGGTGCGCTACCGAAGGTTCGGCGACGAGCTCTTGGCACTCGACCTTGTCTACAGAGCGACAGGCGAAGAGCCGGCGTCTGTCCGCCGCCGCAGCCGCGTTTCAGCCGGCGGGACAGACAAGACCGTTGCCACTTGGCTAAGGGAAATGAGTCCTCAGATGCGCGACCTTTACGACTCTCTGCGCGCGTTCATACTTGCCCTGGGCGACGACGTGACCGAGAAGCAACTCAAGCTCTACGTGGCCTTCCGCCGCATCAAGAACTTCGCCTGCGTGGAATTCAGCCGCAAGGCGCTTACCCTGTATCTCAAGCTCGACCCCAAGTCGGTGAAGCTGGAGACTGGGTTCACCCGCGACGTCAGCCAGATTGGTCATTGGGGCACGGGCGACTTGGAAGTAGTGGTTACCGACCAGACAAGCCTGCAGAAGGCACAGACCTTGCTGCAGCGCAGCTACGAGGAGGCATAGGTCTTGAGCACAGGCGTTCAACGCCCCCTTCCCCCCCGGCTGGCGATGGGTGAAGCTGGGAGAGGTGTGCGAGTTCTTAGACGGCCGGAGAGTGCCCGTCAATGAACCCGACAGAATGCGGCGCATCGCGGGAAAGAAACAGGCAGAGCTATACCCCTACTATGGTGCCAATGGCCAAGTGGGTTGGATAGACGGATACCTTTTCGATGAACCGCTGATATTGCTCGCCGAGGACGGCGGGTTCTTTGGATCCGCTGACAGACCTATCGCCTATGCTGTGGCTGGCAAGTACTGGGTCAACAACCACGCTCACGTGCTCAGACCAAGACCTGATAGCATTGACTTTGCCTACTGCTTGCTGGCCATCCGAATCCGGCCCGATGTGGGCGATATGGTCGCCGGTGCGACGAGGGCCAAGCTGAACCAGAAGGTCGCGGCTGAGATTGTCCTTCCCCTTCCTCCCCTTTCCGAGCAGAGGCGGATTGCGGGGATGCTGAATGAACGTATGGCCGAGGCCGAGAAGCACCGACTGGCCCTTGAGGCCCAGTTGGAAACAATCAACAAACTGCCGGCCGCGCTGTTGCGGAAGGCGTTTAGAGGAGACATCTGATTTTGGATTTTGGATTGGGGATTTTGGATTGGCGGAAATGGGGGCGCAGATGATTTTGGATTGCCGATTTTGGATTTTGGATTGGCAGAGAAGGAGCAGAAGAGCGAGGGTCGCGGATTCTGGGTTGAGGAGGCGCGGTGACTGAGCAGGAGTTCAAGGATAGGACCAGAAAACTCGGGTTGGAGGCCATCCGGCTGGTTGATGAGCTGCCGCGGAGCCGTTGCGCAGACGTCATCGGCCGGCAACTATTGCGGTGCGCCACGTCGGTCGGCGCGAATTACCGCGCGGCCTGCCGGGCCCGGTCACGGGCCGATATGCTTGCCAAACTGGCAATCGTTGAGGAGGAAGCCGATGAGGTCATCTATTGGCTGGACCTGCTCGTCGCCGCTCGCCTTGCATCCGAGCCGGATACGGAAAACCTGATGGCTGAAGCCGACAACATCTTGGCGATGACGGTAGCATCCATCAAGACTTTGAGACGCTCCCGCGCCTAATCCAAAATCCAAAACCCAAAATCCAAAATTGCAGTCCTGGCTTGACTAATAACTTGACTTATACTTGACTTATTGTAGAGTAGAACCGTGGCATACGTACCGGCGTTTGAGGTAACGGCGCGGTTGGTTGCGCTCATTGAGGAAATCGCCGCACTGCGGGCAAGGGTGCTGGCCGCAACCGTGCAGGTGCCGTGGATTCCCCGGCTTCAGCAAGACGCAAGGGTGAGAAACACGCACAGTTCGACTGCCATCGAGGGGAATCCTTTGACTCAGGAGCAGGTACGTGACCTCGCGCAAGGCCGTGACGTTCCGGCCATTGCGGACCGTTCGCGGCAGGAGGTGCTGAACTACTTCGCGGCCCTGCGTTACATCGAGACGCACGCGGCCAAGCGCCGGCTCGTGCACCGGGACATTCTACGGCTTCATCTAATTGCCTGCCGGGGTGTGATGGACCAGGGCCAGGAGGGCGCATATCGCCGCATCCAGGTATGGGTTGGGCCGCACAAGCCGCCGCCACCCGAGCAAGTTGAACCTCTGATGTCCGACCTTTTGGACTGGTGGAACGGCTCGGCGCGGGACTGGTCTGCGGTCATTTCGTCCCCCATCGTGCATCATCGTTTCGAGGACATTCATCCATTCGGCGACGGCAATGGCCGGGTCGGCCGGCTTCTTTCCCTGTGGGAGCTTTATCGCCGCGGTTTCGACACGCATCACATCTTTTCGGTGGACGAGTACTTCTGGGAGGACCGACCGCGTTACTACGAGGCCCTGCGTGAGGTCGGCCGGCAGGGCGGCAACCTCACCGGCTGGCTGGAATACTGCGCCACCGGGTTGCGACTCGTGCTGGAACGGGTCTGGTTGCGCATCCAGCGGCTGGCCGCCGACCAGAGCACGGAGAAAGTGGTGCTGCGGCCAAAACAGGAGCAGTTGCTGGCGCTCCTGCGCGACCGCCAGGCGATGAGCCCGCGCGAGATACGCGAGGCGCTCGGCGTCTCGAAACAGGGTGCCCTGGACCTTCTGAAACCGCTTGTTGCGGCCGGGCTGGTAAAGCGCTCCGGTACGCGGAGATCGGGTAAGTATCTGTTGAGGTGAACCGTCATGCCTAGTCCAAAATCCAAAACCCAGAATCGTCCTCGTTCCCCTCTCAATCCAAAATCCAAAACCCAAAATCCAAAACTCCTAGCCTCTCCCGCTTCGGTCAATTCCGCTGTGAAGTCCATCTGCGACATTATGCGCCGGTCGAATTGCGCCGGTGCGATGCAGTACGTGCCGGAGCTGACCTGGATTCTTTTCCTGCGGATTCTGGATGAGCGCGAACAGCGCGAGGCGATTGAGGCCGAGGCGCTGTCCGTGCCGTTCACGCCGTCTTTGAAACCACCCTACCGCTGGCGCGACTGGGCCGCGCCCGACGGAAAGAAGCGTAAGGCGCTGGTGGAAGGCGCGACCAACGCATTCTACGACTTCGTGAACCGGGACCTGATTCCACACCTGAAAGCGCTGAAGGACAAGCCGAACGCCACCCCGCGGCAGAAGGTTATCTCGGAAATCTTCTCCGGCGTGGAGCGCACGCGAATTGATACCGAGCGGAACCTCCTGGACGTGCTAGACAAGGTGAACGAGCTGTCGCACGAGACGGTTGACCAGACCCACGTGTTCGCCTTGTCTCAGGTGTATGAAGGTCTTTTGCTCAAGATGGGCGAGAAGAACAATGACGGCGGCCAGTTTTTCACACCGCGCGAGGTTATCCGGGTGCTGGTGCGCGGAATAGACCCGAAGGTAGGAGAAACGGTGTACGACCCGTGTTGCGGAACCGGCGGATTCCTGGCCGAGACCTACGCGCACATCCGGGCCCGCCTGGGCGAGAACGTCACCGCTGACCAGATGGATATCCTCAAACGTAGAACCTTCTTTGGCCGGGAGAAGGACAACACCATTTATCCGATTGCGCTTGCCAATCTGGTCCTGCACGAGATTGACGAACCGCACATCTGGCACGGCAATACCCTGACCGGACAGGAAATATATGGCGGTCTGTTTACCGGAGCGCCTTCCCTGTACGATGTCATCCTGATGAATCCGCCATTCGGCGGGAAGGAGAGCAAAGAGGCTCAGACCCGTTTTGCTTACAGAACCAGCGCCACGCAGGTGCTGTTTCTCCAGCATGTAATTGACTCCCTGAAGCCGGGCGGGCGCGCCGGTATCGTGCTGGATGAAGGTGTGCTCTTCCGCACCAACGAGAACGCTTTCGTGCAGACCAAGCGGAAGCTATTGGACGAGTGCGACCTTTGGGCCATCATCAGCCTGCCGCCGGGCACGTTCATCAACGCGGGTGCGGGCGTGAAGGCGAACCTATTGTTCTTCACTAAGGGCAGGCCGACCGAGAAAGTCTGGTACTACGACATCTCGGACGTGAAGGTGACAAAGAAGAAGCCCTTGACCCGGGACCGGTTCGAGGACTTCTTTCGGCTTCTGCCCCAGCGGGGCGAGAGCGAGAGGAGCTGGACCGTGACGCGGGAGGAACTGGAGAAACGTGGGCTCGACTTGAAGGCGGTGAACCCGAACCGCAAAGTCGTGGAAGATACCCGCACGCCGGAGCAATTGCTGGACGCGATTGAAGAACAGGGCAGGCTCGTGGCCGAGGCAGTGGCGCGACTGCGGAGCCTGTCGCGAAACAGCAAGCAGGAGGGTCAATGAAAATCCATTGGCACGTGGCAACCGCGGCCGAAACACGGCAAGCTGGAAGGTATTATCAATGACCGGCAGGTTGCGTCGGGCAGTTTTCGACAAACGCACGGCCATTGCCACTTCTGCGGGGACGCGCTGGTATTCGAGCACTATGGGAAAGTGATACATTAGGAATCTGGGTCAGAACAAACAGCGCCGCAAGGCGAGGAGGTACCAATGAAGGAATCTGGTTCGGAGATAACGTATGATGACCGGGGCGGGGAGTCACCTAAGACTTCCATCGTCATCCACGGAGCATCGAGTCATGTCGCGGGCGTTGCGGCCGAGTACGCGTTCTTGGCGCAGAAGTTCGGTAAGCAGGGTCGCGACTGGAAGCTTGAGATGCAGGCCGTGGGCGAAACCGAGGGCCGGCGCTGGGATATGATGTGCGTAAAGCTGTCCGACGGCACGGAGAAGACGCTTTACTTCGACATCACCGAGTTCTACGGCAAGTGGTGAAAACAGGAGCTGGTACATCGGAGGGAGCAATGGGACATTATGCGAAGATTGGTCGGCAAGAGCAGGGGAATTGGCAATGACAACTCGCCGTCAGCGTGGCACTGCTGGTCTGCGGGTAAATGGGTGGGCCTCATCATTTTGGTAAAGGACAGGGTACTAACTAAGATATTGGGCGATGGCGAGAATCCGGGGGCGCGGCGACGGTTGGCCGGAAGGAGGGCAGCCTGAAGGGGAGCAGCCGGAGAGGAAGAACTGTTCTCCACCCATAGATCTGGTCTTTGGTTTGATCAAGACCCGGCAGGTTGAGGAAACCGTCAGTGAGGCATTGCAACGCACCAAGAGCTGGCCGCAGACATGACCCGCAGTCGAGAATGGGAACCGGACGCAGTGGCTTGTTGAACCCGGTCTTGCGATTCGGGTACCCGCTGTGTCGGACTGGCCAGGCCTTCAGCCGAGCTTGATACAGCTTTTGAGGGTACCGGCTCAGGCTTGGCCATGGTATGCGGTCACGGCTTCGGCCCCGGCCAGATAGTGTCGGCTGGGCTGTCAAAGCCGATAGAAATAGTACTAGTAGTAATCCAATTAGGTACTTACAAGGCCCTATCTGGCGCACACTGGGGGTGTTCCATTTTGGAAGCTGTTGCATAAGTTCTCTATTGCCAGCATGATATAGCACAGGGCCGCTAACCCGTCGCGGAAGCTAGCGCGAGGGCAGAGGGTTACCCAGTGACTCGGGGAGTGACTCCCCTTGTGAGTCGCGTTCTAAGGCCGCACCTGAGTTGCAGGGTCAGGCTGGTTTTGACTTCGGGGTTGAGCTGATCGCTGAGGGAGCTTGTTAAGCGGCCTGTGAGTAAGGAGTTGAAATAGTCTGTCTCTGGTTACGTCACAGGATGTGTGAGATGGTATTTGAGTCTTGGTCTGACTGGTAAGTTCAGAGGTCGGTTCAGAGGCTGTTTCAGTCAGGTTGTCAGGGCCGGGCTGAGTTTCGGCATGAGCCGGTTCTTGAGGTCTCTGTTCAGGCCGCAGGTCTTGGGCGGTCTTGTATGGATAGGGCCGGGGTCATGCCGGGCTGAGGGGAGTGTTTTCGCTCAGTTGCTAGCAGGAAACAAGGACCTGAGGCCGATAGCGACCGTTTCCTCAGGGGCATAGTTCAGCTGGGTGCGCGGCGCTGTTTCTTGTTTCAGTGGATGGCCGCTGTCCTTTTCCTTGCCAATACGCTTTACTTGACACGCTGCCTATCATCGGAATTCTATGTCGTATGTGCACCGGGATGGTTTTCGCGCTGATGGCGGCAGCGTTGCCGTTGGTGGAGAGTATCGTTGACAGCGTGTTCGCGAGAAGGGCAGGGATGGCGACTCGCTACCAGAGTGCGAGCTATCTGGCAGATTATCACTACTGGGAGCGCGACAGCAGGGGCAGGTTGTTGCGGGAGGAAACGTGTCGCCGACGTGTGTATGCTGGTACCGGTCAGACGCAGGTAGAGTTTCTTGAGGTGACGCTGAACGGCAGGAGGGTGGATGGCCGGAACAGGGAGCGGTTGATAGCGGCGCTCCGGCGCAAGGGGTTGGTGCAGGATGAGGCGATGATGCCGTTTTTCCGCGACACTAAGCATGTCTATCGTTATGAGCTTTTGGGTGAGGATACTTGTCTGGAGCGGTCGGCCTGGGTGCTTGGGTTCATGCCGGTGCGAAAGTCGCAGCAGACCGTCGAGGGTCGGGCATTCATTGATAAGGAGAATTACGATGTGCTGGCAATGGAGTTCAGGCCGGCAAAGTTGCCCTGGGTGTGTGCGGGAACCAAAATGAAGCTGTGGTGTGCGATACTTGTCACCGTGATTCTGTTCTTCCGCGTGTCAAGAGCGGCCGGTATTCTGATGCTGCCGTACATCGGCTGGGTAAGCTTCGCTAGTGCCCTGAATGCGGGAATATGGGTTCTCAACCGGTAACAATCCGTCCCCGAGTCGTCTTCAGCCGGTGCCTGACCTTTGACCATTGCCGGTACAACGGCCAGATAATCGCAAGCGAGGCAGTGGCACTGCTGAAGAAATTCTGCGAATGTGTGACGCCCTGCCCAGAGGTTGACATCGGCCTGGGCGTGCCGCGTGAGCCGATACGCATCGTCCGGACGGACACAGGGCTCAGGCTGGTACAGCCGGCAACCGGCCAGGACATTACCGAGAAAATGGAGGAGTACGCGCACAGGTTTCTTGATAAGCTTGGGCCGGTGGACGGGTTCGTGCTGAAGGGCAGGAGTCCGAGCTGCGGGCTGTCGGATGTGAAGCTGTTCGCCTATGCGGGCAAGAGTTCGCCGTTACCGGGCAAGGTTGCCGGTTTCTTTGGCCGGGCAGTGCTGGAGCGATTTCCGGATAGCGCGGTCGAAGATGAGGGCAGGCTGTTGAACTTTACCCTGCGGGAGCATTTTCTTACGCGCATTTACCTTTCGTGCCGTTTCCGTCAACTGCCGCGCACGATGGGCGCACTTGTGCAGTTTCACGCCGAGAACAAGTTACTGCTGCTGGGCTACAATCAGACCAAGATGCGGGAGCTGGGCAGGCTGGTGGCAAACTTCGAACACCGGCCGGTGAAAATTGTCTATGAGGCGTATGCCAAAGGACTGGCTAAGGCAGTTGCCAAGCCGCCGCGACCGCAGTCAGCAGTGAACGTGCTCGAACATGCGCTCGGATACTTCAAGGATCGGTTGAGTCCGGCGGAGAAGCGGTTCAGTCGCGAGGCAATAGTCAACTATCGTGCAGGCCGCGTGCCTTTGTCGGTGCCGCAGACGATTGTCCGGGCGTACATCGTCCGGTTCGGCGAGGAATACCTTGCGCAGCAGAGTTTCTTTCGGCCGTATCCGCAGGAGCTGGCCCTGATTTCTGACTCGGGTAAAGGAAGGGACTTGTGAAGAGCCGCCGATTGCCGTTACCAGATTACAGGGACAATAGGCGGAGGATGCTTCAATAGACTTCCGGCGCAGCCGGCTATTGCATGCGGCTCTGGAGCATTCACCCGAAATACCTTGATCGCACCGGTTTGGTTGCCTTGTGGCGCGAGGCGCTATTGGCCCAGGCGGTTCTTCGGGGCAGGACAAGGGGATACCGGCATCATCCGCAACTGGAGCGATTCAGAAAACATCCGCGGCCCAGGCTGGCAATAGCCGAATATCTACGGGCCGTGTGGAAGGAGGCGGTTAGGCGGGGGTATCGGTTTGATCGGCACAAGTTGAGCCCGCGGCACAGGGTGGAAAGGATTCCGATTGCAACCGGGCAGGTAGAATACGAGTTTCTTCTGCTGAAACAGAAAGTAAGGCGACGAGACCGGCGCTGGTATCGGATGATGCCTAGAATCCGCACACCCGCAGTTCACCCGCTGTTTCGTGTGGTAAGTGGTGGAGTGGCGGACTGGGAGCGAATGCTGGGCCGGGTTTGGCGAAGCGCGCGGGGTTGACTGGCCGCACGCGCGAGTCAGCCGGCGAGGGCGACAACAGGCGGCTTTGGGCCGAGATGGACAACTTCAGCTTTCCTGCACTGCGAGGAAAACCAGAATGATGACCTATGCCAGATGCGGAAGCACTGTAGGAAAGCTCGCAGTGCGTTGTGAGGCGAGGGGCGCAGGGTCATTGACCGGGTTTGCCCGCCGAGCTATACTTTCTATTCCATGGCTCTTGTTGTTGTCCATCGGCCCGCGGATGAGTTCATGGCCCAGAGTATCAAGGACCTTCTGGAGCAGAACGGAATTCCGGCAATGATGCATTCGTTTCAGATCCCGGCCCACGACGGCATTGCGCAGGTGATGAGACCTTCGTGGGGAGAGGTGCTGGTCGAGGAGGAAGACCTTGAGCGGGCAAAGGAACTTGTCGAGGGATTCTTGGCTGAGGATTCGAGACTGATGCAAGGATACGAAGATGCCGGTGGTTCAGGCCGGACAGTCGAGCCGACGGACGAAGCGAAGGGATGTGGACACGCCGGGGAGTCCGGAAACCGGCAGTCCGGAGTTGAGGACAGTGAGTAGTCTTGCGCCGTTTGGCCGCATGCTTGTTGTCCTGGGCATTGTGCTGGTGCTTGTTGGTGCCGGCCTGCTGGCGGCGGCACGGTTTGGCCTGCCGCGGCTGCCGGGCGACGTGGTTATCGAGCGGCGAAACCTGGTGGTTTATATTCCGGTTGCGTCAGCCTTGGTTGTTTCGGTCATCCTGACGCTGCTTTTGAACCTGTTTCTGCGGCGGTAACTGGTCGCAGAGCCGACTGACAGTCTGATGAGAGAAGAAGATACAAGGTAGAGGTGAAATGAGATTCGTATATCGTTTTGGTAACGGGCTGGCTGATGGTTCGGCCAAGATGCTCGACGTGCTTGGCGGTAAGGGCGCAAATCTGGCCGAGATGACGAACATCGGTCTGCCGGTGCCGCCCGGGTTTACGATTTCGACCCGGGTGTGCGTTTATCGCATGAAACACGGCCGGCTGCCCAAGCGTCTGCCGGCCGAGGTGCGGCGCGGCATGGAGTTTATCGAGCAGGTGGTCGGTCGCCGATTCGGCGACGCAGAATGTCCGCTCTTAGTTTCAGTGCGGTCCGGTGCCCGGGCTTCGATGCCGGGCATGATGGACACGGTCCTGAACCTTGGTCTGAACGACGTGACGGTTGACGGTCTGGCACGGCTGACCCGTAACGAGCGGTTCGCACTTGATTCATACCGCCGGTTCATTCAGATGTTTTCCGACGTCGTGCTTGGGACCGGCGACGCTGAGTTCGAGAAGATTCTTGTGGCGGAGCGGAAGCGGACCGGGGTCAAGGATGATGCCGAACTGGATGCTGCAGGCCTGAGCCGGGTCGTGGCACGCTACAAGGCCAAGGTGCGGGAGCTTTCCGGCCGGGATTTTCCCCAAGACCCGCAGGAGCAACTGTGGATGGCAATTGAGGCAGTGCTTGGTTCCTGGAATAACGAGCGGGCCAGGGAGTATCGCCGGATTTACCGGATTCCGGATGACTGGGGTACCGCGGTCAATGTTCAGGCGATGGTGTTTGGTAATCTGGGCGAGGGATCAGCAACCGGGGTTGCTTTCACGCGTAACCCGGCAACTGGCGAACGCAAGCATTACGGTGAGTATCTGAACAATGCCCAGGGTGAGGACATTGTTGCCGGAATCCGCAACCCGAAGCCTTTGGAGTGGCTGGCCGCAGAGCAGCCGAAAGTGTATCGGCGGCTGACAAGCATGTTTGCCCGGCTGGAGCGGCATTACCGGGACATGCAGGACGTTGAGTTCACGGTCGAGCGGGGCCGGCTCTGGGTGCTTCAGTGCCGGACCGGCAAGCGGACACCAAGAGCAGCGGTGAAGATTGCCCACGATATGGTGCGGGAGCGGCTTATTTCGCAGAAGGAGGCAGTGCTGCGCGTGAACCCGGATGCGGCCGCAGCCTTGCTTCATTCCAGTATTGACCCGACCGCAAAGTACGAAGTAGTGGCCCGGGGGTTAGGGGCTTCGCCGGGTGCGGCCTCAGGTGAGATGGTTTTGAGTTCGGAGCGGGCAGTCGAGCTTGCACTGGCCGGCCGGAAGGTAGTGCTTGTTCGGCACCAGACTTCGGCCGACGATGTTGGTGGCATGGCCCGTGCCGAAGGTTTCCTGACCGCGGCGGGCGGCATGACTTCGCATGCTGCGGTTGTGGCCCGGGGCATGGGCAAGCCGTGTGTAGTAGGATGCGAGGCGCTGCGAGTGGACTACGAGGGCCGGAAGGTTCTGGTCGGCACGCGCGAGCTGGCTGAGGGTGATGTTATCACGATTGACGGTTCGAGCGGAGAGGTGATTGCCGGCGCGGTGCCGCTGGTCGAAGCATCTTTCCCGGAAGACTTCGTCACGTTGCTTTCCTGGGCTGACAAGTTCCGCCGGCTGCGGGTGCGGACCAATGCCGATTTGCCAAAGGATGCGGCTAAGGCGAGAGAGTACGGCGCCGAGGGAATCGGTCTGTGTCGGACCGAGCACATGTTCTTCGGTCCGGACCGGATAAGCGCAATGCAGGAGATGATTGTTGCCGAGGACGAGGCCGGACGCCGGCGGGCACTTGCCAAGCTACTGCCGATGCAGCGCAACGACTTTGCGAACATTTTCCGGGCGATGAACGGTTTCCCGGTTACGATTCGGACTCTTGACCCGCCACTGCATGAGTTTCTGCCCAAGGACGAGCCCGGGCTGGTAAAGGTAGCGGCGCGGGTCGGGATGCCGGTTGAGAAGCTCAGGGTGGTGGTGGAGCGGTTGCGGGAGGAGAATCCGATGCTCGGCTTCAGGGGATGCCGGCTCGGCATTACCAGGCCGGAGATTACCGAGATGCAGGCAAGGGCGATCTTTGAGGCGGCGTGCGAGGTGAAGGCCGAGGGCGTTGATGTCAAGCCCGAGGTGATGATTCCATTGGTCGGCGATGTAAGGGAGTTTGTGCTCCAGCGCGAGGTGGTTGATCGGGTCGCGGCCCAGGTGTTTGAGAAGACCGGGATAAGGGTGGAGTATTTGGTCGGCACGATGATCGAGGTGCCGCGTGCGGCAATGACCGCGGATGACATCGGCCGGGAAGCGGGTTTCTTTTCGTTCGGGACCAATGATCTGACCCAGATGACTTTCGGTTTTTCGCGTGACGACGTCGGTAAGTTTCTGCCCCAGTACCTGGAGTTGAGGATAGTGCCGCGCAATCCGTTCGAGACACTTGATGTCGAAGGGGTCGGCATGCTGATGCGGCTGGCCGTGCGGATGGGCCGGCGCGTGAAGCCTGAGCTGAAAATCGGCATCTGCGGTGAGCACGGCGGCGATCCGGATTCAATCAGGTTCTGCCATCAGCTTGGAATGGATTATGTCAGTTGCTCGCCTTATCGCGTACCGGTTGCTCGGCTGGCCGCGGCCCATGCGGCGCTGCGCGAGGAGCAGGAGGCTGAGCGCCGGGCTGAGCGGGTAAGAATCCGGGCCAGGATGAGGAGCCGTAGAGCAAGGCCCGTATGAGCGCCGTTTTGCCGGGCGGCGAAGCAAGACGACCGGATTTCGCTCAGGGTCTGCTGAGCGAAATGGTTCAGCGTCATCCAGATGTGTGGTTCAATCCGAACCGGCGTCAGTTGATCCAGGAGGTAGTGGAACGCCGGGAGGCGTTTGTTGCCCAGTGCGGATGCCTGGCGACTTGGACCCCGGTTGAGTCCACTGGTCGAAGTCCGAGGGATACGGTCCTTGTCCGACGTCCGGAGTCTGAGGCCCTGTTTGACTGGGATTCACCAAACAACATTCCGATTTCACCTGACACTTTCGACATGCTGGTCGAGGATGCGGTCAATGCCATGTCGAGGAAACCGAGACTGTATGTGACTGACCGTGTGCTTGGTGCTGACCCAAGTTATGCACTGCCGTTTCGGACGATTTCCGACCGCAGCCTGACCGCACTGTTCACCGTCAACATGTTCCGGCCAGTAGATAGGGAGGCACAGGTGAAGTCTGCGAAGTCGGTGTTTGCGGACCGGCCGTTTACTTTGTTGGTGCTTCCTTATGATAAGCTCGACCCGGCGCGGTACGAGGGTAGATTGCGTAAGCTGCCGGGGAGCAACAGGACCTCGAATATGGTGATTGCCACCGACATGGACCGCAGGCTTGGTGTGATATTTGGCTCGGCCTATTGCGGCAGCGTGAAGAAGCTTGCGTTCACAGTTATGAATTTTCTGCTGCCAGCTGAGGGCATCCTGCCAATTCACTGCTCGGCGAATGAGGGTAGGGATGGAGATGTGGCACTTTTGCTTGGGTTGTCCGGCACGGGTAAGACAACGCTTTCGGCTGACCCGAGGCGGAAACTTTTGGGCGATGATGAGCACGGCTGGAGTGATTCAGGCATTGCCAATTTTGAGAACGGTTGCTATGCGAAGCTTATCAATCTTGACCCGCAGAAAGAACCGGAGATATATCAGGCGTGCTTCCATCAGGCGCATTTTCTTGAGCATGGTGCGATCATTGAGAATGCGATGATGTACCCGGACGGCCGGTTCGACCTTGCCGACAGTCGGTTCACGCAAAACTCTCGCGGCTCCTATCCTTTGTCGTTTCTTTCCAATGTCAAGAATCCGCCGGTGGGGGGTCACCCAAGGACGGTTATTTTTCTGACCGCGGATGCGCACGGTGTGCTGCCACCGGTTGCCCGGCTGTCGCGAGACCGGGCGATGCTCTGGTTTCTGATGGGTTATACGTCGAAGCTCGCCGGTACTGAGACCGGCGTAATTGAGCCGGTGAGCACGTTCTCAAGGTTCTTTGGCCAGCCGTTCATGCCGCGCAATCCCGAGGTCTATGCCCAGCTTCTGGGTGAGAAACTGGACCGTCATCGGGTCAGGGTCTATCTTGTGAATACCGGCTGGACCGGCGGGCCGTACGGTGTGGGTCGGCGAATAGAGATCAGTCTGACAAGAGAGATGGTCGAGGCGGCATTGTCTGGTGCGCTGGAGCATGTTGAATATCGTGAAGACCCGGTGTTTCATCTTGAGGTACCAAAGGTCTGTCCAGGTGTGCCGGATGATGCGATGCTCGACCCGGCCAACACATGGAAGGACCGACTGGCCTACGAGAACCGGGCAAGAAGGCTGGCGGCCGAGTTCTGCACCCAGTTTGAGAAGGCTTACGGAAACAAGAACATCGCACCAGAAGTCAGCCGCCAGTGTCCGGGCCGGTAGCTGTCAGGCTGTTCCGGCGCCGTTTTGGGGAGAAGAGAAGTGCTAGGCCGAAGATGGTGCTGGAGGTGATGATGATCACTGCGCCGGCTGGAGCATCAGTAAGCCAGGATACGACAAGACCAATCAGACAGGAAAGAATGCTGAATAGAACCGAGAGAAAATACATCGTCTTCAGCCGGTAAGTGAGCTGGAATGCGGCCGAGGGCGGGTTGACAATCAGGCTGAAGATGAGCAGGCCGCCGACTGTGGAAAGATTGGCCGTCACCACCAGCCCAGACAGCGCCAGCATCACAAAGAAGAATACCCGCTCCGGAATCCCCACCGCTCGCGCAATCTCTCGATTGTGGAGCAGGGCGCAGGTCTCTTTGTAGAAAAGGGAAAGAAAAAGAAGGATAACAGCCGCAACTGCGGCCATCAGGATAAGGTCCTGGGATGAAACAAGCAGAATGTTGCCCCAGATAAGGCTGAGCGCTTCACTGCGCGGGCCGCGCAAGAGGCCCAGGCCCAGAAAAGCAAGCCCCAGCACCAGCGAGAAGATGATACCGAGCGAGACTGATGGTGCGAGGTCAGACCGTTCCGCCACCGGCCCAATTGCCAGAGAAGCAACTAGACAAAAAAGCAAGGCCGAAGCAAGCGGGTTGATGCCCAGCAAGAGTCCGGCAATCGAGCCGGCAAACGCGGCATGGGACATGGCTACGCCGACAAAAGGTATTTCCATCATTACCACCCAGACGCCCACGATGCCGCACACCAGACCGCCAAGCACCGCAGCAACCGCAGGTTTCCAGAGCAAGAGAAATTCAGCCAGCATCGGCAAATAGAAGTTCAAGCTGCCGCTTGTCAGCCAGCAGGCTACGGTCGCCGGTAGCCAGAAGCTGACCGTTTTTCACCATGACAATACGGTTTGTAACCTTGGGCAGGTGGTCAAGCTGATGCGTGACCATCACTACCGTCAGGTTGAATTTCCTCCAGGCGGTTACTACCAGTTCACTTAGTTCCTGCACTGCCCGGGGGTCAAGGTTGGAGGTAGGCTCATCAAGTAGTAAGAGCTCTGGCTCCTGCACCAGGGCCCGGGCTAGCGAGAGCTTGCGGGCTTCGCCGCCGGACAACTGTCCCACCGGCCGGTGTGCCAGATGCAGAATGCCGGCAAGCTGCATCATTTCCCGGCAGCGGTCGTAGTCCTGCTGCTTCAGTCTTCGCAGAACACCCGCACGGCCGATGCGACCCATAAGTACCGCTTCCAGGCACGAAATGGGCACGCGCGGGTCCACTCTTTCCTGCTGGGCAACATAACCGATGCGCCGACGCAGACGGGCAAAACTGCGACTGGTGCCGCGTTCACCCAAAACTTCCACGGTGCCGGAATGAATCCGGCCCAGACCGTTGAAAACTGTAAGAAGGGTAGTCTTGCCGGCACCGTTCGGCCCGATGATGCCGCAGAAATCGCCATGCTGTAACTCCAGCGAAACATTGTGCAAAGCCACATTGCTGCGGTAGCTGACAGTAACCGAGCGGATGGAAACAGCAGGGGAAGTCGAGGCCAACGGCTCAGGGATTCAAGCCTTCCAGAGCAGAAGCAAGGGCGCGGGCGTTGTCAAGAAGCGCTTGGCAGTAGGCTGGCTTTTCTGCTTTCTGGCTTTCTGGCTTTCCGGCTTTCTTGCTCTTTTGGTTTTTGGCTTTGCCGGGTAGCGGGAAATTAGTCAGGGTGACATGTGCTACGCCGTGGGCTTCGGCGAGTGGCTTGCCTGCATCTGAACCGGACTGCAGATTGTCCACGACAAGCATGACCCCGGAGTCGGCCATTACCCGGGCCAGACGCACCAGTTCCTGAGCGGTGAATTCTTCGGGCCGGCCATAGGTGGCAACCACAGAAAATCCCAGCCAGCGCAGGAAAGGAGCCTGATGCTCAGCCGCAATTACTCTGGGCATGGCCCGGCCGGAAAAAAGGCTGCACGCCTGGGCCGCAGCGGAATCTATTTGCGCTGTATAGTATTGTGCGGCCAGGCGGAAGCTGTCCGCGTGAGCGCTGTCTATTTCCACGAGCAGTTGCAGAACCTCTTTTACCGCCTGCTTGTGTATAGCCGGCACCATCCAGTTGCCCTTGGTGCTCAGCGTCCGGCGTATCACTCTGGGATTGTGCAACGCCTGCTCCAGCTTGGCAAACCACTCTTCCCAGCCATGATTGAGTAGGAGCTGGGCATCGTTTGCCGCAGCCACGGCCGAAGGTGGAATATCGAAATGGCCCGGACACATGCCACCAGGCGCAATGGCGGTAGCCTGCACATACTTGCCACCAATCGCTTCAACTATGGAAGAAATAAGCGTAGTGGTGGTCACGACCCGGAGCCGGGAACCAGGCCTGGCCGCGCAACCAAAAACTGCCAGCCCCAGCGCAATGGCCACCAGCACCCAGCCGGACAGAAGCCATAGTCGTCCATTCGCACCATTCCACCACTTCAAGCCACTGGCTCGAATCAAGCTGTCTGACCTTGCCATTTCCTACGGTTTTCTCAGGTCCAACCCAACGGTGAAGGAACGGCCTGGCATGCGGTACAGACCTGCCGCCGCACCAGGCAGGTCGCAGAAGGTATCGTATTGCGCATCTAACAGGTTCTCGGCCGCGGCAAAAACCCGCAACCAGGAAAATGCCTGCCATCCAGCGCGCAGGTCAAAGGTGCCGTAAGCAGGAATCGGTGAGCGGGAACTGTCCTGAGCATAGTAACGGCTGACGTGTTGAAAACCAAGCGTGAAGTCGAACCGGCTCAGGTTTGCACCAGCCTCAGCCGAAATCTTCAGTCCGGGTCGGGCCCGGGTATTGACGCCTGGGTCAAGAAAACTGATGCCCAGGCGACTGCGCAGGAACTGGTAGCGACCGTCAAGTGTCGCCTCCACACCCTTGAAGATGAAACCGCCCTTGTTCTGAAACTGCACCGGCGGTGGCGGATTGGGATTTGGCCCCAGTTCGATCAGGTCCTGGCCCTTGAGCATAAACCCGGCCAGGTCCGCACTTAGGAGCTCAGCCAGGGTCAGATTGGCGCCCACCTCGTAGTTCCACGCTATTTCCGGCCGCAGGTCCGGATTCTTGGGCGGGAAAACACTGGTGTAGTTGAGCGGGGCAAAACGGAACCCGCGGTTCACACTGGCCCGGCCGGTAAGACCAAAGCCAGTCTTTGCCACCAGACCAAGTCTGGGACAAACTGCTCCTCCAGAAATCTGGTCCTGGCTGTAGCGGATACCGGCATTGGCACTCAGAAATCCCAGGGTCTGTTCATCTTGAATGAACACATCCCACTGGTTGCGAGCCCAGGAAGGTTTGTTCGTGTCCGAAATGATGCGGGTGCCGGAAAGCCGCTTGTACTCAGCCCCGGCTTGTACCAGGTTGCCAAACCTAAGCTCTCGATGCGCATGCAGAATGGCACCATTGGTGTAGTCGGTGGAGTGCCAGCCGTCCTTAGGATCAAACTCGTGTTCGCCGAAGGTGCGGTATATTTTGGCAAAACCGTTGGCCGTCTGGGTGCGGAAATTGGCGGTCAGGTCCAGACCACCACGGTCGTACTGATTCCAACCTGTGGCAATAAGTGTATCCGGGTCGTTTGTCCGCTTCGGCTCGTGCTTCACGCCGGTAAAGTACTTGCCGGTGAAGTCAAATGATACAGCCGGCGACAATTCATAACCCGCGCGCAGCGAAAGGTCGTTGCCATTGTACTGCGAGTTAGGCAGGTGCCCGTCCGATTTGGCCTTGTCGAGAGAAAAGAGCACGTTGAGGTCTCCCTGCTGCGTGCCGGCAGCCAGGCGCGAGTGAATCGTGTTGAACGAACCGTATTCTACCCGACCGGAGATGTCGAGCGGCGAATATGCCCGGCGCGTGATGATATTCACCACTCCGCCCATGGCGTCTGAACCATAGAGCACAGACAGAGGCCCGCGCACCAGCTCAATCCTTTCGACGTTGTTCAGAGGCAATGTATGGGTGACTACACAGCCGTAAATGGGCATTTTCTCCGGTCGGCCATCAACCAGCACGGCAATTCGGCAACCCCGGTCACCTACACCGCGAATGTCCAGGTCTGTGCGACCGAACTGGCTTGTTCGTTGCACAAAGACCCCGGGCAGAGTGGCCAAGGCGTCGGTTACGGTACGGGCACCGCTCCTTCGTATCTCCTCGCCGGTCAACACCGAAACCGAAGCGGCCACATCGCGCACCTCACGCGCCACCCGCTCTGCGGTTACAACCACTTCATCAATGGGGAAAATGGGTGTTGCTACCGTATCTACAGGCCCGACAAGCAAAAGCAGTGATAGCACTAGACTCATCCTAGATCTCCTTTTCCTATCTCAGTTTCCTGTCGTTCCTACCTTCCGTGCTGCCGGCTTCGTTGCCCGGGGCAGAAAGCAACCTTTCCTTTCGCGCTACTCCCCTCGGGCAATAGCGCAACTTGTAACCTGTAACATGTAACGCTGTAACTCGCTCTACTTTCTCCCAGGCCTACCGTCGTTCTGCCCCCTTCTTGTGGGCAAGCGGACAGGCAGCAGGCAAGAGCGACAACCGGGCATGTCTGACTCCCCGCAATCCGGACAGGCGGTCGGCAAGTTCCCGCAGTCGACTGGCCCGGCCGCGCATGATCAGCACCTCCAGACAGGCGTTCCTGTCCAGATGCACATGGACACTGGAGACAACCTCGGTATGACGCTCGTGCTCCAGGTGCAGCAGCCGCTCCGCCAAGTCCGGCTGATCGTGACTGTAGATGAACGAAAGAACGCCAACCGCCGGACTAGGGCCAGATTCCAGCTCGGCCTCGGCCAACCGGGTCCGCACCATGTCCCGCACTGCCTTGGACCGGCAGGGAATACCAGTCCGCTCCAGCAGGCGGTCGAAGACACGAAGCAGCTCCGGCTCCATCGAGACGCCGAAACGTACGAGTTCCGGCTCTTTGCTACCGTTTCTGCGTGGCACGATTTCAGAAATTGTAGCACTGAAGCGCCGTCGGTCAAGCCTTTTTCGCCCGATGGCCGGCAAGCCGGCTGAGCGGATAGCCGCACAGCCAGAGGCCCAGAAAGCCTATCCGCCTCTGCTCCATTTCTCGCTACTCCCTGACCACGCAGTCTGCTCCGATAGGTTGACTGGTCGGAATTCGGCGTCTAGCATGGAACGGTGAATGTCGGCTGCGCCGCAACGTCAGCGCGCCGGGTGCTTGTTCTGGCAATTGGCGCGCATGGGTTTGTCGTCCAGGTTGTGCTCTTGCGGGAATTGCTTGCCGTTTTCGGTGGAAGCGAGGTTTCCGCGGTGCTACTCCTTGGGGCTTGGGTTGCGGGGGAAGCGATTGGCGCGTGGGCAACGGGAAGGTTGGTGACCGACGCACGGGCATTGCTGTCTGTGCTGGCATCGGTCTCGGCCATGGTCGGAGTCCTGGCCGTACCGGCGGTCGTACTTGGTCGGGTCCTGTTCCGAGCAGTAGCCGGTGAAAGCATGAGTATCGTCAGCATGGCTGCAGTCGCCGCTATTGTGGTTCTTCTTCCGGCTTTGGCTCATGGCGCGCTGTTCGTCCTGGGGACAGTGCTGCTGACCGATGGTAGTCCTGGTGCTGGTATCGGTAGTGGATACGTGTGGGAAGGCGCAGGCACGGCCTTGGCAGCGGTTCTGACCTGGCTGTTGTTTCTTGCCGGCCTGCCCGGAGTCAGGCTGGTTGCCGGGTTCGGGATACCGCTTGTGTTTCTTGCGGGGTTGACGGGGGGCTGGAGCGGAGGGGAAAGGGAGCAAGCAAGAAAGAAAGCAATGGTGATTGGAGCCTTGATGTGCGGACTGCTGGTTGCGGCGTTGGTGCTGGCTGGGACGATTGAGCGGCGGGGATGGGAGAGTATGTGGCCGGGCCAGCGAGTTGTGGAAGTAGAAGAGTCGCCCTACGGCAAGACAATAAGAATGGATCGCGAGGGGCAGACAACGATTCTCTACGACGGGATGATGTGGCACACCGTACCGGTGCAGGACCGTCTGTTTGTCGAAGAGCTCACATACCTGCCGTTACTTGTCAGCTCGATACCACGCCGGGTCTTGCTTGTGGGGGGCATTGGGCTTGTCACTGAGGTTATGCGTGCGCCGGTTGAGCGCCTCACACTGGTGCAGCTTGACCGAAAACCATTTGATGCCGCGCTTCGGGCAGACTCAGGATTGTACCGGGCCGTACATGACTCCAGGTTCAGGCTACAGTCCAGTGACCCGGTCCAGTTTCTGAATACGGCGAGCGATAGCTTCGACTGCATCATTGTTAGCGACTTGATGCCAGCCAGTCTGGCCGGGAGCAGGATTTTCTCAAGTGAGTTTTATCACTTGTGTCGGAGGCGACTGGTCCAGGATGGCGTACTTGCGCTACCGGGCCCTGGGAGTGCCGGTCAATTACTGCCTGAGACGCGGCACCTACTGGAACTTCGACTTGCAACCCTGAGGGCGGTTTTTCCTCACGTGGTCCTGGTACTGGCTGATTTTCCACTGTTCATTGCGTCAGGCCGGGAACTAGCCATTGCGCCGGAGACGCTGGCGTTGCGGCTGCGTTCGGCTGGGCTCGCACTCGGGGGGCTCAGCCCGGAGTATTTGGCGCGGCTACTTGATCCGTTCCGGCAGGAGCAGTTCCGTCGAGGCATTGCTCCGAGCCGAAGCGAGCGGTCCACCGCAACAAGACCGGCGGAGTTGTTCTGGGCAATGGTCGCACAGACCCGAAGCAGCTCGCCCTGGTTTAGTCAGGTGTACAAGACGGTCGGGAAGGTTCAGCCTATTCATCTTGCGATTTTGGCCGGACTAGTCTTCGCGGTGCTTATCGCCGGAGCCAAGCTCAGAAGAGTACGGTTCAGCCGCCCAGCTGGAGTTGCTACGTCGGGCTTCGCCGGCATGGTGATCACTACAGTGGCGGTGTTCGCCTACCAGATGCGGTTTGGTTCCCTATATTCGGGGGTCGGCCTGCTTCTTGCAAGTTTCATGGTCGGTTCGGTTGCGGGCGGGATAGTCGGTACGAGAGCGATTAGGGCTGGCTCAGGCCAGTTGCAGTTTCTGGTCGCAGAGATTGGGTTGATTGTGCTACCAGTCCTGCTGCTCGTGCTAGCTCGAATTGGACCGCGGGCCGGGTTTTTCGCCGTGCTACTTCTGGCCGGGGCCGCAGTGGGCATTCAGTTTCCGATTGCCGGCGCCAGGGCCGCTTCCGCTGGTTCCGGAGCCGGATTACTCCTCGGTTTGGACCTTGGTGGCGGGTTTGCTGGCGCGTTTGCCGCCGCGCTTGTACTCGTGCCGGTTGCGGGCCTGGATGCAGCCGGCGTTGCGGCCGTCGTGGTAAAGTCCACAAGTCTTGTCAGCCAGCTCTGCTGCCGGGCTTTTCACGATTGACAGAGGCCGATTCGAGTCATAGAATGCGCCGTGCTCAATAGCAGACGGTTCATACTACTGGCGGTCTTGGTTGTTTCGGCCGTAGCCCAGGAGGCGACATCGCCGCCGTCTGGAGCGGCGACAACCGGGATACCGACGCTGGTTGGTGTCGAGAGTCCGATTATTTCTGAAACTTACGTGCTGATGCCCGGGGACCGGCTACTAGTCACTGTCGTGGGCGGGGTAACCTACTCGTACGAGACATGGGTCACCTACGAGGGTAAGATGACGATCAACCTGCCACTGCCGGGTTCGCTGTCGGGTGACGCCAGCCAGTCAAGGCGGGAGGCCAGTAATCAGGTGGTGGATGCGGTGAGGGTCTCGGGGCTTACTTTGCAGCAGGCCCAGGATACCGTGACCAAGGAAATGCGGCGCTACTTTCGTTCGGTTCAAGCGAAGCTGACACTGCTCGGACTTCGATCCGGCATCGTTTTTGTTACCGGTGAAGTTCAGTATCCTGGTGCGTACAATGCCTCGCCGGTCGAACGTGTGTCGCAGGTTGTCGCCCGGGCCGGCGGGCTGTCGCCGCTGGGCTCGCGGACCAAGGTCAACGTCATTCGCGGTGGCCGGCTGAGTGCGATTGCCGACATCGAACGATTCGAGTCTAAGGGCGACCTGATGGCTAACCCGTTCGTCGAGTCTGGTGACGTCATCTATGTGCCGGCGGTTGAAGGCCTCGTAACGGTAAAGGGCGCAGTATTTGGCCGCGGCCAGTACCGGTTGCGGGCATCGGCCCTGACAACTGAAAAGGAGCGAATCAGCGAGGGTATCTACGAACTGGAGCCGGGTGACCGGGTGTTTGACATGATTCGCAAGGCGGGCGGCATTACTCCCTGGGCCGACCTTTCAAACACCTACATTGAGCGCGTGGTGATGGGCGGAAATGGCGCACGCAAGCGGCTACCGGTGGACCTGCAAAACATCATCTTCCAGGGTGACTCGACTCAAAACGTCGAGCTGATGAACTCAGACATACTTGTTGTGCCGCCGATAAACACCCTTGTCTATGTTGAAGGTGAAGTTGTTTCGCCCGGCCCTTACCTGTTCACGCCGAACCAGAAGGCGAGTGATTATATCGGCCAGGCTGGTGGGCCGAACAACTATGCTAATATGCGGGCGGCATACATCGAGCGCCGTGGTCACCGCATTTCGGCACGTACCGATCCGGTGGTCGAGCCTGGCGACAAGATCGTTCTTCCGCGCGTAAATCTACGGTTCTGGCAGGACTACGTGCAGATTGTCAGCGCCATCGGCATTCCGGTCGCTTCAATCGTAATATCAATCTGGGCCCTGAACCGCTGATAGGATACCCCCAGGATAGCAGGCTAGCCAGACAGTGCGTAGCCAGAAGGGGAGTGGTCCGACAAGAATTGGGCAGAGAGTTCTAGGTTTTCGCCCTTCGGCCTCTCCGGCTATTTGCCTAGTTGGCCTTCCAGCTATCGGACCAAGCACTGGGTGTGGCGGAGTGTGTCGGGTCTTAGATGTCCAGTTTCTTCAGCCGACGGGTGTGACGCCCACCTTCAAAGCCGGTCGCAAGCCAGACGCGGACAATCCGCAGCGCCTGGTTTCGGGTCAACGTGTCGCTACCCAGACATAGGACGTTGGCGTTGTTGTGGAGCCGGGACATGCGGGCAAGCCTGGTGTTGCAGCATAACGCCGCGCGTACGCCTTTGACCCGGTTTGCAGCCATTGACATGCCGATGCCAGTGCCGCACACGAGGATGCCGCGGTCTGATTTCCGCCGTGCCACGGACCGGGCGACCTTGAATGCGAAATCGGGGTAGTCGGTTCGCTCGGGGGTGTTGGTACCTAGGTCGGCGACGACGTGGCCGGCGCGCGCCAGACGATCCTTGAGTAGCTCTTTCAGACTGAAACCGCGGTGGTCTGAGCCGAGGGCGATTTTCATCTGTACGTTACACCGCCTGCGTCACGTGGGCATGCAGCGACACTACCGGACCGGAGTCAACCACTTGTATTTGTCTTCGACCTTGCCGTCAATCACCGCGAAGAACGCCTGCTGCAACTGTCTTGTGACCGGTCCGCACTTGCCAGAGCCGATTGTTATCTTGTCAACCGAGCGGATTGGCGTTACCTCAGCGGCTGAGCCGGTGAAGAACACTTCGTCTGCTATGTAGAGCATCTCGCGAAGCATCATCGTCTCGACAACCTGAAATCCAAGGTCCCGGGCCAGGGTGATAATAGTATTACGGGTGATGCCGGGTAGAATTGTCGCATGCAAAGGCGGCGTGTGAATTACGCCCTTGTGCACGATGAACAAGTTTTCGCCTGAGCCTTCGGACAGGAAGCCGTTCACGTCTAGGGCAATGCCCTCGACGAAGCCGTACTTGATAGCCTCCATCTTGATGAGCTGGGAATTCATGTAGTTGGCACAGGTCTTGGACATCGCCGGGAAGGTATTCGGCGCCATCCGGCTCCAGGATGAGACCATTACATCAACGCCCTGTTCGAGCGCCTCAGGGCCTAGATACTTACCCCAGTACCACGTGATGAGAGCGACATCAACTGGACAGGAGAACGGATTTACCCCAAGTTCCTTGTAGCCCCGATAGACGATTGGTCGGATATAGCATTCCTGGAGCTCGTTCTTCTTGACGAGCTCGATGCATGCCTGATTGACCTGTTCCTTGGTGAAAGGGATGTCCATGCGGTAGATTCTGGCTGAGTTGAAGAGTCGTTCGGTATGATCAGCGAGACGGAAGATGGCCGGCCCCGTTGGGGTCTTGTAGCAGCGGATTCCTTCGAACACGCCGGTGCCGTAATGGATGACGTGCGAGCAGATGTGAATTCGGGCGTCCTCCCAAGGCACATACTTTCCATTCATCCAGATGTACTTCGACTTTGTTTCCTCAAGGCCCATTTTACCTCCTGTTGCTGTGTATCACGGCACTGTGTTGTACAGGTCCGTAGTATGCCGAGCCCTGGACGGAATCGCTGCCACAATCCGACAAGGGCGTGGAACGTAACGCGTGTTGCATCAAGCGCCGTTGAGTGGCGGCGAAGGGAATCGAACCCCTGACACGCAGATTATGATTCTGCTGCTCTACCAATTGAGCTACGCCGCCCGGACGGTCATTGTAGCCGGCGGTTCACCCCTGTCAACCAGCCGTGCGTTGGGGGGGTATCCTCGTGACCGGGCGCGTACCGGCGATTTGCCACGGTTTATTGTCTATATAAGCTATATATACCTTTTCCCTTGACACGGTCGAGGGGTAGACTAGAATCCGACCATGGACGCAATAATACGGCTCCAGACGCTAGGTCTGAGCTTGAACGAAGCGCGGGTCTATGCGGCGCTGCTACGCATCAGACACGCGACGGTCAGTGACCTTGTCAAAGCAGCCCACATCCACCGGCCCAACGTGTACGCAGCGCTGAAGCGGCTTGCCGAGCGTGGGTTCGTGACGCACGCTGAAGGTCAGGTCGGGATGTTTGCGGCCGCACCGCCGGACGTTGTCTTTGATGCGACCGTACGCCGGACTCACCGGTTGCTTCACACACAACAGGAGTCGGTAAAGATGCTGCAGCAAGCGTACCGGCGCCGGGCTGATAACAACCGTCCGTTGCCGTTTATCGAAGTGCGCCGGGCCGCGGCCGAGGAACCGGGGGCTGGCTACTGGGACCGGCTCAAGCATATTGAACAGGCGCGGCGGGAAGTGCTGTTTGTGCGCGGTCGGCATCCCAGATATCTTCCAGCGGACAAACTGAAACTTTTCCGAAACAGGGCGTGTCGGGTCGAGATCGGGGCGATTCGGCGCAGGGTACGGTGCCGAAGCATGTATCTGGCGGAAGCGGTCGCCGACCCGGAGGAACGCCGGTATGCACTGGCGCTGATCAAGGCCGGTGAGGAGTCACGGGTGGTTGACCGGCTGCCGACAACATTCGTCGTGGTTGATCGGCAGGTGACCTGGGTGAGACCGGAGAATTCCCACGAAAAAGGGGTTCTGTTCAAAGTAAACGATGCAGCGGTCGGTGAGGTTTTTGCCCGCGCGTTCGAGTCGCTGTGGGCCGAAGGTGAGGATGCGGCGCGCTACCTTGAGCGAATAGAGCCAAATGGCGGGAGCAAGGACCGTTCCTTCGAAAACCCGCACAGCAAAGACTGGGAAACTAAGAAAAGGAGAAGAAGGAATGCGTAGGTTGGCGGTTGGAATCGTCTTGTTTTTTCTGACTGTGCCTGTAGTCGGCCAGATAACGTGGAATCTGGCAACACCGGCGGCGCCATGGGCGCCGCGGGAGTTGCACGCCAGCGTTGCTTTTGACAACTCGATGTGGGTTCTGTACGGCCGGGGCGCAGATGCGAAAGACGTTTGGAGTTCGAAGGACGGCACAAATTGGACCCAGGCGGCGTCAACACCGGGGTATGGCAACGACCAAGTAGCGCTTGACTATGACGGCAAGATGTGGCTTCTCGGCGGATACAAGGACGGTAACTACACCAGCGACGTGCTCTATTCTACTGACGGCGAAACATGGATAAAGGTGAACACAAACCAGCCCATGTGGACATCCCGAATTGGGCACCGGGCCCTTGTCTATGACGGCAAGATGTGGGTCTTGGGAGGGTTCCAGTACCCTGGTTACGACCCGTTGAATGACGTCTGGTATTCAACCGACGGTGCAACATGGACGCTGGCCACACCTGCGGCCCAGTGGCCGCCAAGGTTCTGGCACTCCGCAGCCGTGCACGATGGCAAGATGTGGGTGCTCGGCGGATGTAACCCGGATGACCTGAATGATGTGTGGTATTCGACTAACGGCCTGAACTGGACACAGGCGACGTCAGCGGCTGGATGGTCGGCGCGGCATTTGCACACAAGCGTAGGTTTTGATGGGAAGCTTTGGGTATTAGGCGGTTATGACGGCTCGCACCGAAACGACGTATGGTATTCCACGGACGGCGCGTACTGGACTGAAATGCCCCGCTCAACACCAATGTGGAGCCAACGGTGCAGCCATACCACAATCGTTTACGATAGCAAGATTTGGGTCATGGGTGGACAGATAGCACACAATAACTTCCTGAACGATGTCTGGTGGACGTCAGGTTCGGGCGGGGTCGAGGAAGAGGCAGAGAGCCTCCTGCTACCATGGTTGGAGGTCAGCCCGAATCCGGTGACGGGCGAAGTTACTACGGTCAAGGTTCAAGGGTTCAAAGGATCAAGGGTTCAGGGGGCGAACCTACGTGTATTTGACGCTGCGGGCAGGTGCGTTCTTGTCCATTTATTGGCCATTGGAGAGTGGTCATCAGGAATTCCGCTGGACATCCGCCGACTGTCCAGCGGCATCTATCTTGCACGACTGGAAGCGTCGGAGTTCAGCGTCGCGCAGAGAATAGTGGTCAGCCGGCTGCGCTGAGTGGATATGAGCAGAACTTGTTTTGCGGTCGCACTGGTACTGATCGGCGGGCTTGTGCCCACCTTCGGCCAGATGGTGTGGCATCAGGCAACGCCGGCAGCGGCGTGGCCGGCGCGTGAACTGCACACTGCGGTTGTGTTCCAGGATACGCTCTGGGTCATCTACGGGCGACAGGGTACCGCGACCAAGGACGTCTGGCGCTCAGCTGACGGCGCGGACTGGACGTTGGTCAGTGCTGCCCCTGGGTATCGGAACGATCATGCCTCGGTTGTGTTTGACAACAAAGTGTGGGTACTCGGCGGATATGACACCGGTAACTACAAGAACGACGTCTGGTATTCCTCGGACGGCGTAACCTGGGTCAAGCTTACTACCGGCTCGCCAATGTGGACGCCGAGAATCGGGCACGAAGCAGTGGTTTTCAACGGCAAGATGTGGGTTCTGGGTGGATTTGTTTATCCTGGTAACACCGGTTCGAACGACGTCTGGTATTCTTCGGATGGCGTCAACTGGGTTCTGGCTGGCAATGCGGGCTGGTCTCCTCGGTTCTGGCACGCCGCGGTCGTTCACAATGGCAAGATATGGGTGATGGCCGGGTACGATGGAACGGACCGTAACGACGTGTGGTGCTCTTCGGACGGCGTGAACTGGACTCAGGTTACAGCCGCGGCTAACTGGACTCCGCGACATCTCTCCACGCTTGTCAGCTTTGACAACAAGCTGTGGCTAATGGGCGGGTATCGCGATCCGTCTCACAACAACGAAGTCTGGTACTCATCGGACGGTGAAAACTGGACCCAGGCAACAACCGGCGTGCCGATGTGGGAGGCTCGTCAGGCCCACGTTTCGGTTGTGCACGATGGCAAGATATGGGTGATGGGTGGCCAGCGCGGACACAATAACTTCCTCAATGACGTCTGGTATTCCACCGGACTTACGGCTCTGGAAGAGCCAGGGTCGTCTGGCGCTGCTCCGGGTGGTGTTTTTGTCCTGAGCCCCAATCCGGCAACGAGCGGGTCCGTAACGCTGAAGATTCAAGGAATCAAAGAATCGAGAAGCAGCGCGGTGAACGTGCGAGTGTTCGACGCATCGGGTCGGTGCATCATTTCCTATCAGCCGGCAGCGGCTAACTGGGAACTGGGTACCAAGCTGGACCTGCGGAAGGTTCCAGCTGGCGTGTATCTGGCGAGAGTGGATGTTGACAGTCGGAGTGCGACTCAGAAGCTGGTGGTGCGCTAGAGGTGAGTAACGAAAGGTCGTTTATGATGAAGCTAGTACTTGGCGAGGGGAAACTTGTGGTCATTGTATTGCTGGCTTGCTTGATTACCACCATCGGATTTGCCCAAGAGGAACTCATCAGGAACGGCGGGTTTGAGACCGGGGACCTGAGTGAATGGGACTGGTTCGGTTTTTCCACCTGGGGCGGCGGCGCGCGGCGGGGTCTGTATTACGCGTGTTCAGAGGCCGACGACGGCTACATCGAACAACGGTTTGCCGCTACGTCGGTTGACGACATAATCGAGGCTTCGATGTGGGCCTATATGTGGTATCAGAACGGCGGGTCAGGCCCAGTGCAGGTGCGGTTCTACTATTCGGACAGCAGTACCAGTCAGACGAGCTTTGTGGCCGATGAGGACTGGACATACTCCGGGAACCTGAAGAGTACGATGTCTCTGGGCAAGAAGCTCTGCGGCATACGCATCACCAATATCTCAGGCGAGCCTTATGCGACGAACATAGACGAAGTCTCGGTGAAGTACACCGGGACCGGAGTCAAAGAAGGTCACTTTCTACCGCAAGCGCCACGGAGTAAGCCGGGGCCGACGGTCGTGCGCGGAAGCCTGCTGCTGCCATCGGTATTGTTCTCTTCATACGCACTGCTTGGTTCAGACGGCCGGAAAGTGATGGACCTCGCGCCAGGTGAGAATGATACGAGGTACCTGTCGTCGGGTGTGTACTACGCAACGCCAACCAGTAGGGATTGCGGTGACGGAATACTGAAAGTGATAGTGATCAGGTAGGAATGTGGGAGATATGAGAGGAGATGCGAAGATGGCAGCAAGAGCAAGAGGAAAGACGGTCTTGTGGGCTGCTGTCCTACTGGTTTTCGGCCTTGGTCTACCAACGTGGGTTTGGGCCGAACAGGGCATCCGACCGAACAAACATGCCGGAGCGCGGAGAGTTATCAATCGAATCGTTGTCCGGCCAGCTATCTTGCCGGGTGTCGACTGGGAGCCTTACGAAAGGCTGACCAGCGCGCCGGGCCATTCCTGGATTTCGAGCGGGGGTGAGCGCTGTCTGGCTGTGTCGGGCGACACACTGCACGCGGTCTGGTACGATGAACGTACCGGCAACGACGAAGTGTACTACAAGCGTTCTACTGACGGTGGTACAACCTGGGGGCCAGACGTACAGCTCACGTTTGACTCTGCCTATCAGGCGATGCCGACGGTGGCAGTTTCTGGCTTGGTGGTACACGTGTTCTGGACCGATGAACGGAATAAGCCGGGCCGAATCCGTGAGGCTGACATCTATTACCGGCGCTCAACCGATGGAGGCGAGACATGGCAGCCGGAAACGCTGCTTTGCACCAACCCAGCCGGCGAATATGGAGGATGGCACCCGTGCGCGGCGTGCCGTGGCGACACCGTGCACCTGGTCTGGGAAGACGACCGGAACGGCGACGACCTGATTCATTACAAGCGTTCTACCGACCGAGGTCAGACTTGGACCCAGGATCGGGCAATTGCGAGCGATATGGGAGCTTGGCTCTCGACGATTGCCGTGTGGGGAAAGAACCTGCACGTCGTGTGGGAGAACTTCAATAGTCTGCGGGTATGGTACCGGCGTTCGACCGATGGCGGAAACACCTGGCAGCCCCAAGTCAGTTTTCCGACCGAGACGGTGTCCTATGCGCCGTGTGTTGACGTTTCCCATGACACAGTCCATGTCGTCTATTCTGACGGCAGCCAGACCAACTTCGATCAGTTGTACTACCGCCGCTCGATTGACAACGGAGTAACCTGGGAGCCGGAGACCTGTCTGACGCAGGATAGCGATTTCACTTGGTCAGCCGATGTTGCTGTGTCGGGCAAAAATGTGCATGTCGTGCGGTTGCTAATGGACCTCTACCACATATGGTATCACCGCTCGACCGATGGCGGCGTGACTTGGGAACCGGGAGTCGAGGTATCGGACTATTTCCGGATGCAGTGCATGGACCACGCGGTCGCGGTCAGCGACACCACGGTGCACGTACTCTTTGATGGGATGATACCGGAGAGCACAGGCTTCTACGAGATATACTACCGGCGCAACCGCGGTGGCAATCCGGTTGCGATGCGTTCCCAGTCGGCCTTGATACCTGTTGCCGAGTTGGGGATCCACATTGTGCCGAACCCGGTTACGTCCGACCAGGCAATGCTTCGACTTGCCGGACAGTGGGTTGAACGAAATGGCGGCACTATACGCGTATTCGACGCTGCGGGCAGGTGCGTTCTTGTCCGCAACATTCCCCGCACCCTTCTGGAAGGCGGAGGGAACAGGAGGAGTGAGGACTGGTCATTGGGTGTCACGCTAGACCTTCGGAGGTTGAGCGCGGGCGTGTATCTGGTTCGGTTCGAAACTAAAGACGCGATTGCGACCGGCCGAATGGCAGTTGTAAGAAGTTTGAAAGAACCCTGAATCAAAGGAGGCAGCAATGGCACGACACAAGACTGTCATTGGAATAGAACTACTGGTTCTCTGCTGGACAGCGGCACTGGCCGCTGTACCTGGCACCACGGTCCAGAATTGGGGTTTCCTTCCGAAAGGAACCGAGATAGTCGGGCTGCGGACTGAGCGCTCCCGTCACTATTCGAATGGCGACGGGACAATAACGACCGAGACATACGCATATCCAATTCACCGACAAGATGAGCACGGCAACTGGGTTGAAGTTGACGAGATCGAGGTTGGCAGTTCGGCGGAACAGATGACCGACGGTAGTGGCATTGCCTACCCTTACAACGTCCAGTATGCAACCGGCTGGGTGGACTACTGGGGTGCTGTAAAAAACGGCCCGCTGATGCAGATTTCCGGCGGCGGCAGCAACTCCTACTACGGCTGGGCCAAGTTCGACCTGAGTAACCTGCCGGAAGGGGTTGACATCACCTCGGCGATACTGTACTACTGCATATCCTCCGGAACATCGGCGGAAGAATCAGAATGGCACCTGATGGACGTGGACCCGGTCACGGCTAGCGCCGAGGACGTATGGTCCTCCATCGATGAGGGACCGGCGATTACTGCCGCCTGCGAGGAACCTACACGCGCCAGCGGTGGCGACGATGTGAACTGGGTAGCCAGACCCCTGAACTCGGTAGGGGTGGCGGCGATAGAAAGCAATCTCACTAGCGATTGGGTGGCCTTCGGCTGGTACTACACAAGTTCGGCAAACTACCGGGCCGCCTATGGTTACACCGGCGGTTCTTACAGACCTTACTTGCGAGTGTTCTGGGTTTCCGATATCTCCGCTTCGCCGCAAGCGTCGCTCAACAGCGCTTACTGGACTGGCTGGACGACCGCTTCCACCAAGACCGACGATATCATCTACTACTACAGCACTAACTCGGTCGGGTGGGCAAAGTTCGACCTTTCCGCGGTGCCAGACGGCGCGACCGTAAACTCGGTATCCCTGAACTACTATCTTTTCTCCGGGACGACATCATCCAGCAGCATATGGACTGCCATCTCGCCCAGCTTTGACCCGGTTTCTGCATCCGCATATGACCTCCAACAAGCCATCATCAACGGTGACGTGGTGTCGCCCTCGGCTACCGAATCTCCTGCGCCCGCGTGGTCGGCGAGGGATTTGAACTCGACCGGTGTTGGTGCAGTTCAGGCCGCGCTCAGCCGGAACTGGGTGGCGTTCGGCATAAAGAGGGGTACGGGCGGTACTGCGGCTCGGTACATCTATGGCTGGAAGAGAACTGCTCCGTATCTGGTAATCAACTACACGGCAACGCAGCCGCACGACGTGGGTGCAGTCGGGATAACAACTCCGGCCAATGGTTCAGAGTACAACTTCGGCGACCCGATTACGCCGGTTGCGACGATTTCCAACTTCACCTCGACCAGCGAGCCGACCGTGCCGGTGACACTCCGCATCTACAACTCCAGCGGCACCCAGGTCTGGAGCGACCAGAAGACGCCGAGTCTTGACCCGCTCCAAGCCGGCAAGGCGGTGAACTTCAGCCAGGTGAACGTCACACTCTACGCTGGCACCTACACCGTGACGTGCAGCACCGAACTCAGTACTGACCAGGTGAAGACTAACGACAAGTACCCGAGTACCGGTACCCACAGCTTCACGGTGAAGAACCTGAGGCCCAGTATCACAAGCATAGACCCGTCTGAGAAGAATGCGGGCGAACCTGGGTTCACGCTGACTGTTACCGGCACGAACTTCGTTCCAACAACCGGGTTCGGCCCAGGCTCGGTCGTGCGGTTCAACGGCTCGCCCAGGGCTACGGAGTACAAGAGCAATACCAGGCTGGAGGCGACGATACTGGCCTCGGACCTTGAAGTCGCAGGTGAGTTCCCGATTACTGTGTTCAACGCGGCGCCTGGGGGTGGGGAGTCTGATCCGAAGATGTTCACGGTGAAGAATCTGGTGCCCACGATTACTGACATTGACCCGGATGAGAAGAATGTTGGTGAGCCAGGGTTTACACTGGCCGTTGCCGGCACGAACTTTGTACCAACAACTGCCTTCGGCCCAGGCTCGGTTGTGCGGTTCAACGGTTCGGACAGGGGAACGACCTGGAAAAGTGCGACCGAACTCGAGGCGGTAATACCGGCCGGGGACCTGCTTGTTGCGGGTGAGTACCCAATCACCGTGTTCAATCCGAGTCCGGGTGGTGGTGAGTCAGACCCGGTGATGTTCACGGTGAAGAACCTGGTGCCCACGATTACTGACATTGACCCGGATGAGAAGAACGTCGGCGACCCAGGGTTTACAATGACCGTTACCGGCACGAACTTCGTTCCAACAACCGGGTTCGGCCCAGGCTCGGTCGTGCGGTTCAACGGCTCGGACAGGGGAACGACCTGGAAGAGTGCGACTGAACTTGAAGCGGCAATACCGGCCGGGGACCTGCTTGTTGCGGGTGAGTACCCAATCACCGTGTTCAATCCGAATCCAGGCGGTGGCGAATCCAATCCCGCGACGTTCACGGTCCGGTCACCGATACCTGAGCCAAAGGACTTCAATCTGACCAAGCCAGCCGACTTGGCCTTACGCCAGCCAGTGACCGGAATCAAATTTGAGTGGGAAGACGCAAGTCCTGATTACACGTTGACCTATGAAGTGTACCTTACCGAGTCGCCCGCAAATCCGCGGGAAGGTTCTCCAGTGAAGACCGGGCTTACAGACAACACCTGGACCTACGACCTTGCGGCCCTGAAGTACGGCACGGCCTACAAGTGGGACGTGAAGGCAATTACTGCAACCGACGGTGAAAAATGGAGCTCGAACGGGCCGTTTACTTTCTCGACAAGGCAGGAGGGACCCTCCTGGCCTCCGGGCTGGGTGGAGGTGAAGTCGGTGCCGCACGAAACAGGGGCAAAGGGTGTGAAGGATGGTGCCTTTGTAATCGAGGGGGGGGCGGCAACCGATGGACGCAAGGTCTTGTACGTTGCCAAGGGTAACAAGATGGTTGACTTCTACCGGTACGAGCCAGAGGACGACACGTTCTTTGTCTTGGAGACGATTCCGTCTTACGAGGGCGGCCGCAGGAAACCGCCCTCTAAGGGCTGCGCCGCAGTGTTTGGCGATGGCTATGTCTATATGGTCAAGGGCAATAATACGCTCGGGTTCTGGCGGTACAACGTTACCACCAACACTTGGGACTCGCTTGCAAACGTGCCGCTCGGCAAGTACGGCAAGAAGGTGAAGGGGGGAACCGACATGGTGTATGCCAAGAAGCAGCACGATACCGGCTATGTGTATCTGTTGAAGGGTGGCAAGACCGAGTTCTACCGCTACAATGTGCTGGCCGGCCGCTGGGATACGTTGGATGAGGCACCTTATGGTGTCGCCAAGCAGAAGTACGACAAAGGCTCGTTCCTTGTTTACCACAAGAGGGGCCAGGCCGTGTCCGAGATATATTGCCACCAGGCAAAGTATTACGATAAGACACAGGAGAACCCACACCATTGCATGTTCCGTTATGACGTACTGACCCAGAGGTGGACTGACACGCTCAAGGGGATGCCGGTATCAGGCTGGCACAGCGGCAGGCCGGACAAGAAGAAGAAGTCAAAGGACGGAGCAGGCGGCGCTTGGTTTCGCGACAATCTGTACGCCTTGAAGGGTGGCAATACACAGCAGTTTTTCCGTTACTTTCCGGATGGCGACAGTTGGCAGGAGCTGGACACGATGCCGGGCAACGGTTCGACCGGCAAGAAGAAGTATGTGAAGGCCGGAGGGGACATTGCAGGGTATCGAGACTTGGCCCTGTTTGCCTTGAAGGGGAACAAGACCTTTGAGTTCTGGCGCTGGGTCGAAGCCCCGGCACGCTACACCCGGCGCAATACACTCTACGCCGGAGTGCAGGCAGACAAGGCGGTGGCGGGCGGGACGCAGCTTACAGTGAGCCCTAATCCGATTGCGAACGGCCGGGCGATACTTAGGCTGAGTGGTCAGGAACCCAGGTGGCCAGGGGGTTGGGTGCGCGTGTTTGACGCGGCAGGCCGGTGCGTTCTCGGCCAACGGGTGACCGACACTCGGTTGCCAATCGTGCTGGACCTGAGGCAGTTTGCGGCCGGCGTCTACCTGGTAAGGTTGGACGCAACCGGACTACCCCAAACGCAGAAGCTGGTGGTAGAGAAGTAACGACGCCATGAGTACAGTGGCACGCGATGTAAGAGATACGGCAACGCGCTGGCGGCTGTTCGTACCATTGAGACAGTCCTGGATGCCAGATAGATGTTCAGGTCTATACGGCTGTTGTCTCGGCAATGGTGCAGGGGCGGCCGCGCTGCAATCGCGGGAGGTAAGATGAAGTTGACTGCTTTGTGTCCCGTGTTCGTCGTTGTTCTTTTGACTACGCCGGCCGTCGGTCAGTGGGAACCGGCCCGCAGGCTGACATTTCACGACAGCACCGGGTATCTCTCGAACAGCACGCAGTTCCCGATTGCCGCGGTCGGAGATACTCTGCATCTGGTGTGGTGGGACTACAAGACCGGCAATGGCGACTTGTATTACATCCGTTCGTTTGATAACGGCACGACTTGGGAGCCGGAGCGGTGTATTGTGAACGACCCTTTTTGGCAGGGCTATCCTTCGCTGCTGGCGATTGGTGACACACTGCATCTTGTCTGGACCGACGAGCGTAACATGTCGGGTCGGCTGCGGGAGTCGGACATTTACTACATGCGCTCAACCGACGGGGGAACAACCTGGGGAGAGCAGACACGGCTTACCTTTGCCACTACCGGTGAGCTGGGCGCCTACTTTCCTGTTATGGTTGCGAGCGGCTGCACGTTGCATCTGGTGTTTCACGACGATCGAGCCGGTCTAGCCGGGGATGACAACGTGTTCTACCGGCGGTCATTAGACGGTGGCCGGACTTGGGGCCAGGAGTTGGCCATCGGTATCAACACAGGCGACTGGTGTCCGACGATTGCCGTATCGGGCCGGTTTGTACACGTTGCCTGGGAGAACTATTGGCAAGAGCGGGTGACATACCGGCGTTCAACCAACGGCGGCAAGGACTGGCTTCCGGAATACGAGTTTCCGACACCAGACAAAGCTGACTCACCCTGTATTGCGGCCGAAGGACAGAATGTCCATCTGGCCTACGTTGATGGCCGGGATAACTTCTCCCAGTTCTACTACTTTCGTTCGACGAACAACGGCGCAACTTGGGCCCCGGAGCGGCAGATATCAAACGACCAGGCGCACACGTGGAGCGTGAATCTGTGGGCTTCGGGTCAGTACCTGCATGCCGTCAGAATGGACATGATAATGTATGTGACCCACTATACCCGTTCTACTGACCGGGGGCTGACTTGGGAACCGGACTTCGTCGTTTCCTGCGAATCGGCCATCCATACCCATCACTATCATGTCATCACTTCGCGCAATACTGTGCACGTGGTTCACGACGGCTATCCACTGGGTGGCCATATCTATAACCAGGAGATATATCATCGGCGCAATACCAGCGGCAACGTCGGAATGTTCGACATTGCGCACCTGTCGCCAGCGACCCCGAAGCCGCTGGTGGTGCCAAGCGTATTCCGTACGCACGGGGTTTTGCCGGGCCGTGAGCAGGGACTGGTGTCGGTTTTCGACCCGGCCGGCAACAGGGTGGCGGTACAGCGCGGAGACCAGATTGGGAAGGGGCTTGGGGCCGGAGTATATCTGGTCTGTCCTGTGGATTCGACTTCTCCGGCTTGCCGGGTAGTCAAACTGGAATAGCGTCGTAAGCTGTTGGCTGGAGCAGCGCAGCTTCCAGGGGTTAGAACTTCGGATTCCCTGTCCGGAACCGTCGCAAACTCGAGCTTCTGGACAACTTGCTCATGCTCGAAAGCCGGAGTGGCAACCTGTCGGAGCAGGCTGGTCGGAAAGGGAGTGGTCAGGCTTGGAGCAGGCGGAAAGGCTTTCTGGCCGCTGGAGCGATGGTCGAGAACTGCTTGACAGTTGGAGCCGGGGTCTTAGCATGTAGTAGCTCAGGGGTAGAGCTCTGGCTTCCCAAGCCCATGCGGGTACTTGGAAAGCACGTAGACTCCTAAGCTGAGGTCGTTGAGGACTACAATTGGTGTGCGGCCATAGCTCAGGGGTAGAGCTCTGGCTTCCCAAGCCAGCTACACGGGTTCGAATCCCGTTGGCCGCTTATGTCGGGTATAGTCCTCAGCATTGAGGACATAGCGGAGGTTGGAATGAAGTCTACTGTGATTTTGATGTTAGTAGTCGGGATCACTCTTGTTTCTGCCGACACGCTGGACTTCAGTCGTCAGGCTGTTTACGTGACGATGCTCGAACGGCAGAACTTGGGGTCGTTTGCTCATGGAAATCTGACCGCACGAGTGCTCGAGGTGCTTGGTCGGGCAAGTTATGACCGGGACATCACGGTCAGAGAATTCCTGACCAGTCATCCCCGTGAGGCATTGCGGCTTGAGCGCATGACGCTTCCAGTCATTCAGGGCGAAACTAGATTTGGCTCAGATGGCTCGGTCTCAACCGACTACAGAGTTCCGCTGACTGGCAGCATCATGGTCCAGATCTTGCCAAAGACAGGCGGAGGCCGACTCTTGGGCCGGGTCGCCTGTCCATGCTGCGGTCAGGAGTGGCCAGAGGGGGTGGATGTTCCTGAGGGCGTCGAGCTGGTCCCGTATGAAACTGGAACAGATCCCGGGTACACCGGTATTCTCATTGATGGCCGAGGGCTCGGTTACAAGCCGGCGCTATTCCCGCGCGTCGTGAATGAGAAGGACTTGGAGGTGTATGGCCCGGGGTTTGTTGAGGAAAAAGAGCTTGCCGTAAGCGGCATGGTAGCCTACTACCAGAGCCGGACCGAGGCACTGGCCAGCGAACGTATCGGCGCGAATCCGCTGGCCGTGAGGGCAATAGGTGTTACCGGCACAAATGCCTGCGACTTTGTAGTTTCGGCCCATGACGCGGCAAAAATTCACGGCTCAAAGGCTAATCTTGAGCTTCTTGCCAAATGCCGGGTCGGTTTCCTCGTGGACTAGGCGAGACCTTGCCGCGCCAAGCAGACCTTTGTCATTGGTCGTTCTCCTGAGATGCCCTGGTACGGGTTTCTTCACCCGATTTTGGCCGTGGCGACGATGATTTACGGCATCATCACGGCCCAGACTAGCGTCCGCCGACTTACCGACTGGGACTTCCCATTACGCCGGCAACGGGTTCGCAGTACCGTGTTCTTTCTTCTATGCGTTGCCAATATGGTGCTCGGGTTTATCGTGGCGCTGGTACTGCGTGTGCAGAGCAAGATGCCAGCGCTGAGCTTCCATGTGCCGCTGGCCATTACTACCGTAATCCTGGCGCTTGCCGCCAGCCTGGTGACCTTTGGTCAGCCCAAAACACCAGGTGAATTGCCGCCGGTCATGCGACTTCATCCGTGGCTACTTGTTGTGGCGGTCGTCGCAATCATGACGATGGGGTTCCTTGGGCTTCTGACAGTACTCGGGATCTGACCACCGAAATCAAACCCGGTTGACACTGAGTTCGGGATTGCTGAAATCGGTACGCTCACCGGTGGCTGCAAGCCGCTGGCGGTCAGCCATGGGCTCGCTGGTTGGTGCGCTCCGCCGCGCTTACCGACAGGCTGATGCGCCGGTGAAGAAGATGCCAAGCCAAGGCCCGTTCCGAATACTAATTTCCGCGGTGCTCTCGACCCGGACTCAGGACCCGGTTACATCAGCGGCTAGTGCCCGGCTGCTTCGCGCGGCTCCAGGACCCGAAGAACTGAGCAAACTTCGGCCAGTCCAAATCGAGAAGCTTATCTACCCGGTAGGATTCTACCGGGTGAAAGCACGGCAGCTTTGTGCGATTGGTCGGCTGCTGGTCCGATGCGGGCAAGGCGAGGTGCCGCGCACTATGGATGAGCTCCTGCAGTTGCCCGGGGTCGGCCGCAAGGTTGCAAACATCGTACTGTCAAGAGGTTTCGGGGTTCCGGCAATAGCGGTAGATGCTCATGTACACCGCATATCGAACCGGCTCGGCCTGGTGCGCACGAGAACGCCGGAACAGACCGAAAGGCAGCTTGAGGTAGTGTTGCCCAGGCGGCACTGGATTGAGTGGAATTGCCTTCTCGTTGCTTTGGGCCAGACAATCTGCCGGCCTCAGCATCCCCGATGCTCGGTCTGCCCGGTCAAGCGCTGGTGCTGCCGAATCGGGGTTGCCGACGACAGTTAGGCCAGCTCCAGTTCCCTCTCCTTCGACGGGGAAGGAAAATGGTGATGGTGAAGACTAGTCCTGCGTGCGACTTGCGCAGGAATCAGGGGCCTGCGGGGCTGCCTCGGCGGCGCGGTGTCCAGAAGTCCTGTCTGACAACGCGGTAGGCTGGGTGGTATGCAGTCGCATACACCCTTGAGTGATGAACGGGCGGGTAGTTCTCTTTGGCTCCGGCTTCGGCCATTTCTTCAAGCCAGACTACCTGGTCAGGTATGTTTCTTCCACACCAGGCGACCGCTTCAGACAGACGTCGGTTCGTCATTTGCAGGTCAGGCTTGACTATCAGGCATGTCTGCACGACGGCATGGGTCAGGCGCAAGATAGCGTCGGTGTCTCTGCGCAACCAGGCAAGATTGACGCGGATGAGCCTTCCGTCCGGGTCAAGTGGCTCGGTTTCTTCGGAAGCAGAGCCTCGCGATGACAGCCGTACAAGCTCTTCTTCAAGTCCTCGACGTACATCGGCATGCATTCGGGCCTGAGCCGACTCTGACGCCCGGCCGTGAACAAGCGATTGACCGTCTGTGTCCATTAGGAGATGTCCGGGTCCGAATACGCCCTGATGAACAAGTTTGTAGATATCCGATGCCTGGAGCAGGGGATAGCGGGCAAAATGCCAGTCAAGGACGGCTGATAGCGTTGCCACTACGGTCGTATTCTGCGGCTAGTCCTGGCCCTTGAGCGCCTTGCCGACCAGGTCAACGATTTCCATGCCCAACCCCATGAGCGCACCGACCTTGAGTCCGGCAACCGTCTGCCGCAAGACTGGAGCGAGGTGTAGTGCCGCGTGTGCCCTTATCAAGAAGGCGACCATGCCGATGCCGTATCCCAGACCGACAAACAGGGCCATGATGATGAATTTGCCAATTGGGATACGTTCCAGAGACTTGAATGTGAAGCCGGAAGCCGTGAACGCAATCCCGACCGGCAGAGCCCAGAGCGCGGCGATGATTGCTGACTCTGCACGAAGGGGCGGATCAAGTGCAACCTGGCCAAGGAACATGAGCACGATCATCATGATGCAATAGCCCAGGCCCCGGAGTCGGGCTGCGGCATAGACCAGCGAGCCGGAGAACCCGACGACCAGAAACCGTACAAGGATGCTGCCGTGGCGAAAGAACGGCCGGCCGATGACCCAGTATCCGGCCAGAACGGCAGCGCCGATGCCAAGCAGGATATACAGAATCGTCAGCAGGGTCTCGCGGGTGTTTTTCTTCATGAAATATGTTCTCTGGTTGGGCCGGAAAGTCAAGCCGGGTATTGGTGCCGTGGCCAGACAATCGGCTAGGCACGACGGTCGGTGATGCCAATTCCTGTCCATGGTGCACAACGCCAGTGTTATCCGCAAGTTGGGGCGAAACTCAAGGCCGACAATTCAAGGGTAGGGGTCGCCGGGTAGGCGGCCAAGCCCGGGGTCTTAGCTTGAGTCTGCCCGCAGGCCTCTGCGCGGGTGGGACTGAAGCCCCTGCACCGTAGTAGCTTGCCGGGTCAGTTCTCTTGTACGTACCCAGGCGGCTACAGAAGCGCGTTATTGGGCTTTGCCTGGAAGTGTCGGCTGCACGGGTTCTGGGTCGGCTTACTCGTGCTTGTGCCCGAGTCATTGGTCATGCTGGTGCCGAAGCTTTTGTGCGTCTCCGTGCCCAAGGTCTGGAAGCTAGCGCCCTGGGAGAAGACTAAGCTGCGTCAGTGCCAAGAAACGCAAATTAGTGTGTAACCCCAACCTGGTGATTAGCGTCAACGGTCGGGAGTGACCAGACCACGCGTGCGGGTGAAGGGCGAATAGGTTGAAGATAGAGGCGACGGGCGGCTAGTCCAGTTTCACCAGGCTGCGGGTGAGTTCGGCTCCGGGCAGTTCAAGCCGCACAAAGTAGATTCCGGCCGGCAGGGGGTGGTCAGCGATGTCGCGGCCATTCCAAACGATGTTTGACGTACCGGGTGCCAATCTTGGTACTGGGAGCGAACGGACGAGTGCGCCGGAGGCGTCGTAGATGGCAAGTGACGCACTGTGCGCGGTGCCTGCCGCGACACGCAGGACCGTAAAGCCGCGGAAAAGGCTTGGCTCGACAGTCAACACAGGGCGTACGGCGTGAGGGGTTGGGCTTTCCTCGGCCAGGCCGGCCCCGGTAAGGACCTTTTTGGCGAAGTAGATTTCCCAGTTACCGTCGCGGTTGTCTTCCCAGACGACAAACGCGGTGTCACTGCGGACCGCCAGTTTCGGCTCGACCGCAAACTCGCTCAGGGCCGAAATCGGCTCAGGTGCAGACCAGGTTCGGCCAATGTCGGTTGAGCGGGCACCGTTGATGCGGCGGAGCGGGTCACTGAACACCGACCAAACGCACGATACCCGGCCGTCAATCGAGGCGCGGACTGCAGGTGTATAGCCAACCTTTACGGTGTTGAGCTTGATTGGCATGCTCCAGGTAAGGCCACGGTCCAGGCTGCGAATGTAGTTTATCTGCCAGCGGTTGCCAGCTGAAGCGTCGGGTAGGTGGCAGTAGGCGACGTGGAGAACGCCGTACACGTCGCGGGTCATGCATGGTTGGTAGGAGAAGCTGAGGGTGTCGTTATGGGTCAGCATCACGTCTTCTTCGTGCCACGGCTCGCAGTCGAACCAGATGTCGTGGTAAGGGTGAGCGAGGTCAGGGTTGCAGGCCTGCCAGACTGCATAGCAGGATGTGTCAAGGGTCGTGGCCGAAGGCCACTGGGGGTGGTACTTACCTTCGACTGCCACGGCTGCGCCCGAGTCGAACGTCGCGCCCGCATCGCGGCTCAGGTAGCTTTTCAGTTGATTGTCGAGGTTAGCAATAATGAAGACTCGCCGGCCGATTGATGTGATTGCCGGCTTGCAGCTTACGGTTGTCAGGGTGTCAATGTCTAAGGGTGTGTCCCAGGTTACACCGGCATCGGTCGAGCGGCAGGTTGATAGCGTCCAGACAAATGTTGTCTCGGTTGGAACCCAGCGGAGGCAGGCACAGCCGACGATGAGCGTATCGCTGACTGCGGCAATGACCGGTTCAAGACAGCCGGATGGTGACGCAGCCGGCATGATTACCTTTGGCACGGACCAGGTTGAGCCGCCGTCGGTGCTGCGGCAGTAGTAGACCTGGTACTGTCCGCCAGTGCGGTCGGAGAAGACGACATGCAGGCCGGCAGCAGTGCGGATGATGTCGGCTGAGCGGGACAGACCCGGTGACCTTGAGACGTTCACGTCGGCGTCGGCTGGCCAGTGCTGCGGCTGCGGCACGGCGGGAGGATGTTTCATGAACATCTCGGTCATTGCCGAGCCCTGGGCCAGGGGCGTGGGGAATCCGAGCAGACAGCCGATGGTTGGCGCGATGTCAATCTGGTCGTGGATTACGGTTATCATTGTGTCGGCAATGATTTCCGGGCCGACCGCAAGGAAGATGAGATGTCGGCATCCGCGACAGGAGCAGCCGTGGTTTTTCCAGCCACCGTGGGTGTCGTCGTGCCGGCCGTGGTCGGTGGTGAGGATGAGCGTCGTGCGGTTGCGATAGAGGGTGTCGGCCTGGAGCCGGGTCCAGAGCTGCCAGGTAAGCGAGTCGGCCTGGCGGATAGCACCGATATAGTAGGCGGTGTCGCCGGTATGGCCGGCAAGGTCAACTTCTCCGAAGAGTACGTAGCATAGCTTCGGGTGATACCGGCTGATGACCGCCTGCACTGAGTCCCAGGTTTCAAGGTCGTCTTCTTTGGTCTGCCGGATGGTTGGCGCCCAGGTGTCGCCGAAACCCGGGTAGGTGCTGACCGGGTAGCGCCAGGCCGGATTGCCGCTAACGAAGACAGCGGCGGTCGCGGGCGCGCCTTTGTACCGGCGGTAGTACTCGGCCACGCTTGGTTCACGTGGCCGGACCGGCGAGAGGAGTGTGTCAGCGTTATTCTGTAGGAGCTGCCGGACTCCGGCGGTGATGGTTGAGTGGCCGGCATTGGTCACGGTGATGCCGGTGTTGTAGAGTTCGGTGTAGATTGCACCGCGGGGTCGCAGGCTGTCCCAGACAAACGGCATATTGGTCCGGCCGGCGCCGAATCCTTCAGTGTAGCGCAGGCCGTCAATGTTGATGATGAAAACGTTCTCGGTCACCTGGCCGAAAGCAGCTGCGGCCAAGACACACAGTAACGATGCTCTCATACTGCCTCCTCTCATCTCAGAACCGAGAAAAGTATAGTACAGATACCTGTCATCTGAGCAGGACTAGCTGTCTTGCACAAGTGTGTTCGTTCGTGCTCAGAATACAGGAGTAAACGCCGGCCGGCAGGGGCTGACCAGCATCGTCAAGGCCGTTCCAGACGATGCTCGACGCGCTGGGCACTAAGCATGGCGCCGGAAGCGAACGGACGAGTGCACCGGAGGCGTCGTAGATGGCAAGAGACGTATTGCGTCCGGTGCGGTACGAGATATGCAGGACAGCAGAGCCGCGGCACGGATTCGGATTGACTTCGAGTTGATTGCGGACGGTGGGCGGTGGGGCATTTTCTTCCTGCTTTGCCGACCCGGCGAAGATGTGCCTTGAGAAGTAGATTTCCCAGTTGCCGTCGCGGTTGTCTTCCCAGACGACGTATGCGGTGTCGGCGCGTACAGCAAGCCTGGGTTCGGCTGACAAGGCAAGCGGAGATGACATCGGCCCCGGTGCAGTCCAGGTACGGCCTTGGTCAGTGGAGAAACAACCTTTGATATTCCAGTACGGTGGTTCGTAGGACTGCCAGACGCAGGTCAAGCGGCCGCCGGCAGCGCGAATCGCTGGCGCACGGCCAATCTTTCCGATGCTCAGGGATTCAGGCCCTGTCCAGGTCAGGCCCCGGTCGGTGCTTCGGCGGTAACATACCTGCCAGCGGTTGCCAGCCGCAGCGTCAGGTAGATGGCTGTAGGCAAGGTGGAGCGTGCCGGCAAGGTCCCGCGTTACTGCGGGCTGGTAGGAGTAGGTGTTAGCGTCGTTGTTGGTTATGCGGATGTCTTCGGTGCGCCAGGGTTCGCGGTCAAACCAGAGGTCGTGGTACTGACGTACGCGGTCGGCAAAGCAGTCTTCCCAGACCGCACAGGCACTGTCAATGATTACTGAAGCGGGTCGTTGCGGATAGTGCTTGGCGTCCGCGGTAAGTTCGGCAGCCGGACCAAAGGTGGCGCCGGTGTCTTCGCTCACAAAGTTGACCATCCGGCGGTCGCACCCGGCCGCGATACTCACCCGGTTACCGAAGACCGCGATTCCCGGCCGCGAGCTTACGGTCTCAAGGATTCCTAGGTCAGCGATACTGTCCCAGGTAAGCCCGGCATCGGTCGAGCGGCGCTTGCTCAGCACCCAGGTGAAGGTAGTTTCGGCTGGCAGCCACCGGATGCCGGTTGCGGCAACGATAATGATTTCACCGGCGGCAGCAATCACTGGTTCGCTGTAGCTTGTGCCGGACTCGGCTGAGAAAAGTACTGTGGGCGTGGACCAGGTGAGCCCGGCATCAGTCGAGCGTGTGTAGTAGGTTTCGAACTGCCCCCGGCTGTGGTCCGCGTAAACGACGTGCAAGGCCTGGCTGGTACGGGCGATGTCCGCGGCGCGAGAGTGGGCCACAGAGGTTGAGAGGTTTATCTCATTCTGGTCAGGGCCGGTAGTGCTTCCTGCGCCGTACGTTTCGCACCGGTTTCTGGCGCTGGGCTGCTTTAGCATTTCGTCTATTATCGTGCCTTGGGCGAACGGTGTTGGGAAGCCGAGCAGATAGCCGATTGTTGGTGCCAGGTCAATCTGGTCGCGGATGGTGGTTATTACCGTGTCGGCCCTGATTTCTGGGCCGATTGCAAGAAACATCACGTGGCGACAGCCACGACAGTAGCAGCCATGGTTCTTCCAGCCGCCGTGGGCGTCGTCGTGCCGGCCGTGGTCGTTGGTGATGATGAACGTCGTACGGTCGCGGTACACGGTATCGGACTGGAGCTTACGCCAGAGCAGCCAGGTCAGCAGGTCGGCCTTGCGGATTGAGCCGATGTACTTGGCGGTGTCGCCGGTATGACCGGCGTGGTCAACTTCACCGAAGAGTACGTAGCAGAGCTTTGGGTGATTGCGGTTGATGACGGCAAAGGTTGATTCCAGGGTGGCCCAGTCATCTTCATCAGTTGTGTAGACAATCGTTGGCGCCCAGGCCGGTCCGTAGCCGACTGCGGTGCTGGCCGGGTAGCCCCACATCAGGGGTTTTCCATCAATGTACGCAGCGTCGCCGAGCCGGGCGCCGGTGTGTCGACGGAAGTACTCGCCAATGCCCGGGTCACGGGTGCGAATCTGAGAGCCGCAGTTCAGACTGTTCTGAAGCAACTGCCGGACACCTGAGACAATCGTGGAGTGAGCCGAGTTGGTATAGGTGACGCCGGTGTTGTAGAAGTTCGAGTAGGTTGTGCCAAGCGGCCGCAGACTGTCCCAGATATACGGCATGTTGGTGGCACCGGCGCCGAATCCTTCAGTGTAGCGCGGGCCGTCAATGTTGACGATGAAGACGTTTCCGGTCTGGCCGTGGGCGACCGTCGTCATAAAGCCGGCGCATATCATCAACCCCAGGCGGTAACGTCCCCAGGCCCAGGTCCGGCCGGCGAACAGCGGTTGGTGGTGTTTCACCTACTTGATGAACCCGTGGGTGCGGAATCGCCCGACAATTGAATCTTTGGGAAACAGTCCGACCCGGCGTGAGAGTTCGTTGCCATGGGTGTCAAGAAAGACTAGTGTTGGGATTGCCTGAACATTGAACTTCTGGGCAAGGTCCTTGTTTTCGTCAACGTCAATTGATTTGACCTCGACTACGCCGGCGTACTCCTTGGCCAGCTCCTCGACAATCGGCTTCTGCTCGCGGCAGGGTGGGCACCAGGTGGCCCAGAAATCCCAGAGCTTGGGCAGATGCCGGGCCGGCTCTTCTGGCTGCGCGACTGCGGCCGGCGCAGGTTTAGGCGTTTCAGGCACTGCGGCCGGCTCGGCCTGCGGCTTGACCGATTCCGGTACGACGACCGACGCCGGCTCGGTTCGAGCCGCTGGCGGTTGTTCCTTCTTCTGCCCGCAGCTCATGACGAACAGCGCGAGCGCGGCAACGACGGACAGTACTCGCATTACACTCTCCTTGTTAGACTTCAGCCATACTACACTGCCGGCTTTGCTCAGTCAACGACGCTTTCTGCCTTACTAAGACCGGGCTGATCCAGTGCGATAGACTCCAGCAGGCTGCGGGCTGCTCTTTCGGCTCCGGTGATGGGATATCGGCGCCAGCCGGCGCGGGCCATCTCGGCCAGCCGCCCATACCGGCGTAGCGCGCCAAGCGATGAACCCAGGGCCGCGGCATCGTCTGCGGACACAAGTGGAAGGCAGACGCCCTGTTGCTGTGCAAACTCGAAGTTCTCGCGGGCAAATGGGCCGATATGGGGGAGAAGCGCAAACATCGGCAAACCAAGGCCAACAGCCCAGTTGGTACGTTCGTGGGCCGCAGCTACCAATACGTCCAGTTGTGGGAATAGCTCAGCGGTGCGAGTTGTTTCATCCTGCCGGGTACGTGCCCAGACCGGCCGTACCGAACCGTCGGGCAGTGCCAACCGCTGAAGCAACAGTTGAGCTTTGGCCGCACGCAGCCAGCCGAGGCCCCAGAATACGATTGCATTATGCCCGACTCTGGCAACCGAAGCGGCGGCAAGAATGATGTGCCGCAGATGCGGACGAGGGTGTGCTCCAGAGGTAAAGAAGCCAACAGTGAGACGGGTATCAGAAGACGGGTCAAGGCGTTGGATGCGAGCAGCATAGGCTGGCTCGGCCTGTTCGACCAGTTGGGGCTCGATGAAAAGGCCACAGACGCCTAGCGCCTCACGCCTCATGCCCCACGCGGCGAGCCGGGCGGCAGTTGACTCTAGCGGTACAAAGGTGCGCCAGACAGAAGGTACGGCACAGAAACAAGGCGCAGCGATTTCGCCGTGGACATAGGCAACGCGGCAGACGCCGGCGAGAATGTGGGCAAGGAGCGGATGGTCAACCATGACGATGCCTTCGTAGCCGGTGAAACGGCGGCGCAGGCCTGAGCCGAGGATTGACAGTTGCAGCCGAGATGGCCTGGTGTCGGGAGAGCGTAACCGGTTGTACAGCCACGTCGCCGGGCCGCCAAGGCCGCCGAAGTAGTAGGCGGCGCGCACGGCTTTCCAAGCCAGACTCGAGACACCCGAAGACAGGCCCGCAACCGTCAACCGCTTCGCAGTCTGGTCAGACTGACCGCTAGTAAGTCGGGACAGGGCAAGCATGACCGAGTCGAGGTAAGAAGGGTGGCCGCGACCAATCTCAGAAGAGACGACAACAAGACGGTTGTAGATGCCAGATTCCAGTTCGCGGCCCCTCCCTTTTATTCCCTCCCCCTTCAAGGGGGAGGGAAGAGGAAGGGGGGCGGTTAGCGCGCAAGCACGCGGCATTAGCCCGACTTGCCAATTCTTGAACTGGGAGGGAAGAGGAAAGGGAGCGGAACGTGCGGTCACTTCAGGGGCCCGGAAAGCGGGCGATCCCCCTCCCTTTTATTCCCTCCCCCTTCAAGGGGGAGGGAAGATGAGAGGGAGCGGTCAGCGGGCAAGCAGGCGGCATTAGACCAGCTTGCCAACTCTTGAGGTGGGAGGGAAGAGGAGGGGGAGCGGTTAGCGAGGATGTTACCGCCAGTCTGGCAGCCAGGGCAGTAGTATGTGATTGACTTCTCATCGCTGACGCGCTGTATCGCCGAGCCACATCTGGAACACTGCTGCCCGGCACGACCGTGGACTTGGAGGAATGTCCGGTCGCGACGGTCGGGCAGGTGGTCCAGGGCCTTTAGATACACGATAGCGTCGTGGAGCACCCTCTTCACCGCGGCGTAGAGGCGAATTGTCTCTTCTGGCTTCAGGCTGACGGTCGGTTGAAAAGGTGAAAGCCGGGCTTCGTGGAGTATTTCATCTGAGTAGCAGCCACCAATGCCGGCAACAGTTCGCTGGTCGGTGAGAAACCTCTTGATCGTTCGGTTACGCCGGGCCAGGGCCTGGCGGAAACGGTTGAGAGTGAAATCGGGACCAAGCGGGTCAAGACCAAGCTCGGCAATCCAGGCGACCTTGTTCGGGTCGGTGACAAGATGCACCTGAACCCGGTGTCTGGTACCGCCTTCAGTGACACGCAGGTCTTCGGCGTTGTCAAAGTGGAGACAGAGAAGATTGCTTGTGGTCATGGGGTGGTGAGCAGGGCAGAGACACAGACCGCCGTCCTGCATCAGGTGGATGCACAGGTACAGTTTCTGGTCGGTTCCCAGGCAGAGGAACCGGCCTAGTCTGATGATGGTAATGATACGGTTATCGGCAAGCGCCACCAGTTTCGGCTCAGTTGTTTTGAGGCACGAAGGTTTGTTGAGTGTCAGACTTTGTATTCGCCGGCCGGTCAGGGCCAGGCGAAGCCGTGCGCTGATTGCTTCAAGTTCTGGTAGCTCAGGCACACTTCAGGATAGAGTAATGGTTCTGAGAATCAAGCTGTAATACGGGTGCGGGTGTTTTTGGTCTGCGTTGCGCGCCTGTTGACACACCTAGGGCGCAAGGATACGATGCAGGCCGGTGTTTCACCATTTCAGCGGTGTCGAGGAAGAGGATTCAGGGTATCAGGGCCGGGCCTCGACCTACATCAGGAGGTTGTGGCCGTTCTTCCGGCCTTATCTGGGCCGGACTGCGGCTTCGGCCGGGTTACTGCTTACCGCCACCGGGCTGGGTCTCCTTGGGCCGGTGCTCCTAAAACGGGCAATTGATGTAAACATTGGCGGCGGCGACATCGCTGGCCTTGCGGTAACGTCGCTAACGTATCTTGGACTTCAAGTTGCGATTTTCTTTGCCAGCTATTTTCAGATGGTGTGGCTGACAATGGTCGGCGAGCAGGGTGCGGCCGACCTGAAGCATCGTCTGTTCAGCCACTTGTTGAGCCTGCCGATGCAGTTCTTCGATAAGAACCCGGTCGGTCGTCTCATTTCCAGGGTGGAAAGCGACACCGAGGCAATAAAGATGCTTTTCACCCGTACATCGGTCGTGCTGGTGCAGAGCGTGCTGGCGCTGGTGGGCATGAGTCTTGTTATGGCGTTGGCGAGCTGGCGACTGTACGTCCTGGTTGCGCTGCTACTGCCACCATTTATCGTAGCGTTCTGGCTGTTTCAGCGCAAGGTGCGGCCGATCTACCTTAGTGTGCGACGCACGGTTGCAGACATCAACGGCCTGATTGCCGAAGCTTTGGCGAGCCTACCGGTGGTGCAGGTGTTCGGTCAGCAGGCCCGGCTGGGCGAGAAGATGGACAACCTGTGCCGACTGAAATACCGGGATGAAATGAAGGCGTTCACGCTCTGGTACATTGTGTGGTTTCTTGTTGACTTTGGCGAAATTATTGGACTTGTGCTAGTGCTCGGGCTTGGCGGTGCGTGGGCACTCAGGGGCACGCTGACAGTCGGCACACTGTTCATGTTTGTCGCCTATATCACCCGACTGTTCGGGCCGCTGCGAACGATATCAGACCAAATCAACGTGATGCAACGGTCGCTTGCCTCAGCCGAACGGGTGTTCGGCCTGCTCGACACGCCATCAGAGCCGGAGCGAGAGCCAGGGGAGACGCTGATGATCCGGGACCGGATCGCTTTCGAGAAGGTCGGCCTGGCCTATGACGGGAGGAACTACGTTTTGAAGGATATTGAGCTTGTAATCCGGCGGGGAGAAAAGGTGGCGCTGGTCGGCGAAACCGGCGGCGGCAAGAGTTCGATTGTCGGTCTGCTGCTAAAGTTCTACACTGCCCAGCAGGGCCGGATTCTCATAGATGGGCAGGACCTGGGCCGGATTGATCGTCATCGCCTGCGTCGGGCAGTCGGGCTTGTGCCCCAGGAAGTAATCATGTTTCCCGGTTCGGTGCTCGATAATCTGAGGATGATGGATGAGAGCATCCCGGCCGAGCAGGTTATCGAGGCGGCGAAACGGACGCGCATCCACGATGCAATCCAGCGCTTTCCCCAGGGGTATGAGACGAACCTGATTGAGCGCGGCATCAATCTTTCGCTCGGTGAACGGCAACTACTGGCACTTGCCCGGGCGCTGGTATTCGATCCGCAGCTTCTGGTTCTTGACGAAGCAACCTCATCGGTTGACCCGCATACCGAGCACCTGATTCAACAGGCGCTTGCGGAACTACTGACTGGCCGGACGGCGATTATCGTTGCTCACCGATTGGCAACAATACGGCTAGTGGACCGGATCGTTGTAGTACATAAGGGCCGGATTGCCGAGCAGGGCTCGCACGAAGAGCTACTGGCAAAAGAAGGGCTTTATGCCCGTTTCTACAAACTACAGTACCTGGTCGGTGAGCCAGTAGCAAGGGCTGCCGGATGACAAGGAACCAGCGCGCGACCGAGGGGTGGAACTCATGATTCCCGGCGCAAAACGCCCAGGTCTTAGGCTGGTACTTGACTTCTGGAAGGAGCATAAAGCCCTTGCGGTGTTGCTTGTCGCCGGGACAGCGCTGGCAACCGCAATCAGCCTTGCATTTCCCTATGTCCTAAGATTCATTATTGATGGCATCAGACGGCCGGCGACGTTACCGGAGCTTGTGCGCTACGTCTTGCTGCTGGCAGGGCTTGGTCTGATGCGTTCGGTTGCCGAGTCGGTTTTGCCCTGGGCCCGGGGCCGGGTGAACGAACGTTACCAGTGGGTCGTGCGAACCCGGGTGTTTCGCCGGATTCTGGATAAGGGCCACTCTTTTGCCATCCGGTTTCCGACCGGTGATGTAATGGAGCGGCTGGACCACGACTTGGGCGAGCTATCGTGGTTTGCTTGCTCTGGGATATTCCGCGCCGTCTCGGCTATGTTCATGGTTGGGTTTGCGCTGGTCATCATGATCAGCATGAGTCCGCTGTTGACACTCGCTGCGGTGGTGCCGGTCGCAGTGGCGGTTATTGTCTGGATGAGACTTGGGCCATTGGTGTTTAGCCGGTACATGGAATGGCGTCAGAAGATTGCAAAGACAAACAACTTGATTCAATCGTCGTTCACCGGGGTGAGGTTGGTGAAGAGTTACACGATGGAGGAGCGGCTGCAACGCCGGTTTCGCAATGGGTTGGATGAGCGGGTCGCAGCATCGGTGAGAACGACCCGAGTCGAGTCGAGAATCAGCGTGTTCTACATGGCGGTGTCAGAACTAGGAATCCTTGTTGTTCTGTGGCTGGGCGGGTTACTGGTCATAAGGCACCACTTGACACTTGGTGAGTTTGTCGCATTCAATGGCTACGTTATGATGCTTGTCGGGCCGATGTTCGACATCGGCAATCTGTTTGTCATGGGACGGCGGGCCCAGGCCGGGGCAGAGCGGGTTGGCGAGCTCGAAAACCATCCGGTTGAGGTGGCGAGGCGACGAGGCCGACTGGCTGCGGACTTGCCCATGCCAGAAGGAGACCTGCGGCTAGAAGGAGTCACGTTTTCGTACCAGGGCTCGACCCAATCCGGCGGCGCGGTTTCAGTCAGGCCAGCGTTGAAGAATGTAACTATGGAGTTTCCAGTTGGAGGCAGGATTGGTATTGCCGGCACGGTTGGTTCGGGTAAGAGCACCTTGTTTCGGCTGCTGTTCCGTCTGGCTGACCCGCAACAAGGCCGGGTGACGCTTGGCGGCGCCGACATCCGCAATCTGGATTTGGATGCGTACCGGGCGCTTTTCGGGTACGCGCCCCAAGAGCCAGCGCTTTTTTCAGAGACGCTGCGCGAGAATATCGCATTCGGTCGGCCGGTAGATGATGCCGAGCTGAACCGGGTCATTTCCCTGGCGCAGCTGAGCGATGATATGAAGGACCTTGCCGCCGGTCTCAGCGAGAAGCTTGGTGAGCGGGGCGCGCGGCTTTCCGGTGGCCAGAAGGAGCGGGTGGCGATTGCCCGGGCCCTTGTTGGCCGGCCGCGGGTCTTGGTGTTCGACGATGCCTTTTCGGCACTGGACGCCGAAACCGAGCGCAAGCTGGTTGACCGGTTGACGAACGAGTTTAGGGGAGCAACGCTCATTGTCGTATCGCACCGGCTGAGTGTACTTGCAACCTGTGACCGGATATATGTACTCGACGCCGGCGAGGTCAAAGAGCAAGGCACACACGAGGAGCTATTGGCGCGGGCCGGGCTTTACTGGAAGTTGTACCAGCGGCAGTTAATAAGGGAAGAGCTGGAAAAGCTCTAGCCGAGAACAGGTCTGACAGAAGACACCGCAGGCGACAGAAAGCCGCGGTCAGGCGAAGGCTACGGGCGAAAAACTGCCTAGCCGCAGCCTTGCCCTTGAGGGAGAAAGGGGGAACGGGACTTGGCAGGGGCATGACGGTAGACAGCTTGGGAATCTGGACTACGATAGTATGACGCCGTCGTTCCGAAGCTCTGCCTAGGCCTAGGGAGTTGCTCAGGATTTTCTAGAACCTGGAATGGGCGAAGAATTCCAGCCGGAGCTTGTCCATCAGTTCGGCCCGTCGGTCATACAGGCGCCGGTGCGGACGCCGGCGGTGCCGCGCAAGGACGTAATGGGTCAGAAGCGGTAGCGCCATTGTTGCGTCAGCATAGCAGACGACCGCATCGGGCAGCCGGTTCGGGTCAACTTTGCCCCAGGAGACCGCTTCGTGCGGGGTGGCACCGGACAGGCCGCCGGTGTCGGGACGGGCGTCGGTTATCTGAAAGAAATAGTCCTGGCCGTACTCTTTGATCATCAGCACTTCCTGAATCTGGGGCTCGGTCTGGAGCATGAAGTTCTTGGGTGAGCCGCCGCCGATGAGAACAACCGCGGACTTGCCGCCTGAGCGTTTGGCATGCAGAACATAGGAGGTGGTTTCGTTTACGTCAATTGAAGGGTTGATGCGGAGCTTGAGCCCTTTGAGCTCAAGACCGGCGATGTTCATGCCGATGGTTGAGTCACCGGGCGAGCTGGTGTAAATCGGCACACCGCACCGGTAAGCTGCGGCTAGGACCGATACGTCCTGGTGGCCGTTCTTGCGTTCCCATTCCGCAGCGTGGCGACCAAGTAAGTGGTAGAACTCGGCCGTGCCCATCTCTTTCTGGAACTCGCGCTGAACCAGAATGTTGCGCAGGATGTCATCGGTCCTGCACAGGCAGTCGGTGTAGGCCAAAAGCACGTCGTAGATACGTACCACGTCATTGCGGCGGAGGTCGGCATCGTCCACAAGATGCGAGCCGACGTGGAGTGGCAGATTGAAGGCAAAATGTAGGTCGTGGTACATGTTGGCCCCGGTTGAGACAATCCAGTCGATAAAGCCGGCCTTGATGAGCGGCACCAGACAGGAACAGCCCAGACCGGCCGGGGTCAGCGCACCAGCTAGACTCATTCCGACGACTACGTCGGGTTCAAGCATTTTCTCGGCGTAGAGCCGGCAGCCTTCGCGCAGTCGGGCAGCATTGTAGGCAAGGAACTTATCGTCAATCAGAGAATCGAGCCTTTCCCGGCCAGTGATACCCTTAGGCAGAATACGCTTGCCGGAGAGGTAGCGGGCTTTGTGCGGGCAGCGCCGCTTGCGCAGCCAGTCCGGAACCTCAGAGAGGTCTTTTCGGATTCTTCCGGTTCGTTTCACGATAACCTCCTTACGGGACCAGGATTGCCCTCGCCGGCGGAATGCCGTTGAAGTTGGTGGCACTAGCCAGGGTGTAGGCGCCGGCGTTTACGGCATAGACCAGGTCGCCGACACTCAGCTCGGGCAGTTCCTCATTGGTTGAGATAATGTCAATCGAATCGCAGGTCGGGCCAGCCAGCGTGGTAAGCTGGGTAGGTCCCTTTTTGAAAACGTGGTATTCGTACTTGCAGTGGTCATAGACAATGCCGGACAGACACCCGTACACGCCGTCGTCTAGATAGTACCAGTGTTTGTTGCCGCGGATTGACTTGCCGATGACCGACATTACAAGCAAACAGGCTGGGCCGACAAGCGCCCGACCCGGCTCGGCGATGATCGAAATGCTCGGATCGAACAGCCGGTTCATTTCCATGTTCATCGCCGGTGCCATGGACGCAAGCCAGTCTTCGTCTGATGCGAAGTGGCGGATTGGGAATCCGCCACCGATGTCCACTATGTCTAAGGGTAGTTGTTTGAGCCGGGCATCGGCAAGTATAATTTTCACCAGCTCGAACGCTTCTAGGTAGTTGTCGCCGTGGGTGCACTGGGAGCCAACGTGAAAGCTTACTCCCCGGGGGTTGAGCCCAAGCCGCTTGGCTTTGATCAGCAGGGGCATTACGTCCGCCGGCTCAGCACCGAATTTGAGCGAGAGTTCGACCACCGAGCCAACGTTGGGCACTTTGGTGCGCACGAGCACCTGGGCGCCGGGTGCATTCGCCGCAATTTTGTCGAGTTCGTACTCAGAGTCGAAGGTTGTGAGTGCTACTTTGCGGCTGGCGGCAAGGGCGATGTCCTGAGGCCGTTTGTTGGTATTGGCGAAGATGATGTGTTTGGGATTTGCGCCCGCAGCTAGTACCCATTCTAGTTCCGGTACCGAGGCGACGTCGAAGCCGACACCAGCCTGAGCTAGTAGCTTCAGTACCGCCGGGTGGGAGTTGGCCTTTACTGCGTAGTACGGTTTGACGCGCGGGAGGAGTTTGCGGAATCTGGCGACTTGTTCCAATAGTAGGGTTTTGGAGATGACGAAGAGCGGGGTGCCGTACTTTCGGGCCAGACGGGGAAGAGATTTTTTTAGTCTTGTCAGATAGGCGCTAGTTGCCAATGCAATGCTCCTGGGTGTGTGCGCCAATTCAATCAGGAAAAGCGCAGAAAGTCAAGGATAAATGCTTGCCAAGTTGCGGCTGATGGATAGACTGCCCGAATCATGAAGCATCCAAGGCTTTTGCGTCCCCTGCTTTTGCCGGAGATTCATGAGCTGATTGCGGCCAAGGACTGGCGTGCGCTCAAGGAAATGCTCGTGACTTGGCCCGCGCCGGATTTGGCCGACCTTCTGGAAACTCTGAGCATCGAGGACGCAATCTTGCTCTTTCGCATGCTGCCGGCTGGGCCGGCTAGCGAAGCATTTGGCGAGATGGTTCCGGAGCGGCAGGAGGCAATTTTGCGCTCGATGAGCGACCAGCGGGTGCGGGACATCGTGCTGGCAATGCCGCCTGACGACCGCACCGAGTTGTTTGAGGACCTGCCGGCCAGTCTGACCCAGCGGCTTCTGAACCTGCTGCCGCCGGAGGAGCGCAAGCAGGCGTTGGAGCTTTTGGGTTATCCGGAGAATAGCGTGGGCCGGCTGATGACGCCGGATTTTGTGGCGTTGCGGCCGGAGTGGACAGTCGGTAAGGCAATCGAACACATCCGGACACAGGGTCGTGATGCCGAGACGATTGATATGGTCTACGTGGTGGATGAGGCCGGTCGGCTGTTGGACGACCTGCCGATCCGGCGGTTCGTTTTGGCAGAGCGCGCCCAGCCCGTGCGGGAATTGATGGACGGAAGCTACGTTTCGATACTTGCTACCGCAGATCAGGAGGAGGCTGCTCGGCAGATGAAGCATTATAATCTGATGGCCCTGCCGGTTACCAATCCCGCCGGTGCGCTTCTGGGGATCGTTACTTTCGACGACATATTTGAGGTCATCGAGGAGGAGGCGACCGAGGACTTTCAGAAGGGGTCAGCGGTTCAGCCTCTGGATACGAGCTACACCGCAGCTTCGCCCTGGAAGTTGTATCGTAAGCGGATTGTCTGGCTCCTGGTTTTGCTCGTTGCCGACTTTTTCTCAACCGGCATCATTGCCCATTTTGAACGTATGCTGCAGGCGGTAATCGCGCTCGCCTTCTATATTCCGGTACTCATTGACAGCGGTGGTAACACCGCCAGTCAGGCGGCAACGCTCGTCATCCGGGCGCTGGCAACAGGCGAGCTTTCGATGCGGCGCTGGTTCACGGTCGTTGGCAAGGAAATGCTGACCGGTGTGCTTATCGGCATCACGTTGGGCGCGGTCTGTTTCGTGCGTGGCACGCTGGGCAAGGGTGGTGCACCGGTTGGACTTGTGGTCGGGCTTTCGATGGCAACGCTTGCGGTGTGGTCCAATATCTTGGGCAGTCTGTTGCCGATTGCGATCACGAAGTTCCGGTTGGACCCGGCAGTTGTCAGCTCGCCGTTGCTTACGACCGTGGCGGATGCAACCGGACTGCTGATTTACTTCGGCTACGCCGCGCTGTTGCTTTTCTAGCATCTCGGTCCCAACGCTAGCTTGCTTCATCCCTCGCTGCCATTACGGCGACTGGTTGTGCTCTTTTCGGCTCGGTTGCCTAATATACGGAGGTACTCTAGAACTCCCCGTTGCCTCAAAACATGAGCTTGGTCCAGCTCGAAGTTTCGGAGGTTGAGTCGGCACTGCGTGTTCCGCTAGCTCTTTGGGCAGTAGTCGCTGTATTCGCTCGCCTCCACGCTTCAGCTCTGCTAGGTTCAAGGCAGGGTAGACAGACCGTTGGCTTGACACAGTTGGGCGGTTGTCTAGTATTGTATCTGTAGCTGGCATCCGTCACCCGGAATCCGGGTAAATCGGGAACGTCGGCTTTTGAGTGCGGAGGAGTCCGGAACGCGGTTGCCGGGCCTGGCGCCCTGATTCACGGTGCCGAGCGCTGGAGCACCAATGTTAAGAAAGGCAAAAACATGAAATGGATCGTTATGCTGTTTGCGGCCGGGCTGATTGTCTCGAGTCTGGCTCAGCCTGATACGGCAAGATGGGTCAGCCACTACAACGGTGTTGATGGTTGGTTTGCGTTCCAGGGCCCGCAGCGGGCGATGGACTTAGACCCGTCCGAGTTTGGTCTCGCCCACCCAGTCCAGGTTGAATCACTGAAAACATGGTGGTACTGGGGCATGGGTTCGTGGACCGATTCAGTATTCACCTTCAGGATCTATGGCGGCGACGGGCAAACGCTGCTGTGGGAATCGGAAAGTCTGACCGCGCCCAGAACCTACTGGACGCACTACGGTCTTGCTCAGCCAGTTAGAATTGACACCGGCAAGTTCTATATCGCCACGACGCACAGGCGGGTTGACTCTTACGCCCACCCGTACGTGAACGTCGACAGTTCGAGTCCGATTCACAGCTTCTACGGTACGCCCGGAAACTGGACCCGGGACAACGTCGGCGAATTCTGCTTCTTTGCGTTTGTGCGGGAACTTGGTACTGGTGCGAAGGAGGGCCGTTGGACCGACCCGGCCAGAGAACTGCCCGGGCCAACTTTTGCTTGTAGCCGGATACTTATTCCGGGCAGGAGCCGGATGGCGCTTTTTGATGCCCTGGGGCGACGGCTAGGTGAGTTTGTGCCGGGAGAGAACGATGCGGGAAATCTGCGTGCCGGGACATATTTTGTAATTGGACAAGGACGTACGACTAAGGTGGTACTGACCGGCAATTAGGCCTGCGGCTGATTGACAAGTATGGTTCAGGGTCTATCCTGAACTAGCCAGAGGAGGAAACTTGAGAAAATCTTTGGTCCTTGCGGTCTGTCTTGTCGGCATTGCTGGGACCGCGTCCGGGACAGCATTGCTCGGTCGCACCGGCTCGGTTGTGAAGCCAATGCAGTTGCTGGCTTGGGTGAACTTCGGGTACAATAAGTCGGCGAGAACGTACAACTGGGACAGTGCCAGTTATGTTACTCCTGCCGGATTTCTGCCCAGAACGACCGTCAGTGCCGATGTAATTCTGGGACTGGGGCTCGCTCGGCGGCTCGAGGTCGGGGCCGTGATGCCTTTTGCGGCAAAGCGACAGGGCGAGTATAGCTCAAGCGGGCTCGGTGATGTAATGCTGAATGCACGGTACGCGTTCCTTGCGAACCCGTTGTCACCGGTAAAGGCGGCACTGGCGCTTGGGGTCAACTTTCCGACCGCGGGTAGGGGCCAGTTGTTACCGATTGGTGATCGAACGACCGACGTCGGGCTGGGCTTGTGCGCGCATACGGCGCGGCTCGGTCCCCTAATCGGCCATGCCCGCGGGGCATACTGGTTCAATGGCAAGACCGACAGCATCATCAAGATTGGGAACATGTTCGAGTACGTTGTCAATTTTGACTTTGTGCTGTCGCAAGTGCTCACACCCCAGGTTGCGCTGTCGGGATACATGATCGGACAGAACTTGGTCAGGGGTACGCCGGTGGCGCACACCGAAGTGAGCCAGCATGTGGTCAATGCGTTGCTTTTGGTCAAATTGGCGCCAAGTCTCGTTTTTCGACCTAAGGTCGCACTACCCGTGTACAAGCTGTCCAGGGGCGGGAGTTACCCGAATTTCTACGTTGGTGTCGACGTCTGGGTGGTTGTTCCGTAGGTATTGGGACTGAACGCCGGGGTAGATAGTTTTGGAGCAACTGTGAGATAAGAACGAGCGGAAGTTCTTGGGTCAGAGGAATTGAAATGTACTCGTGTAGCGACGGGGGTAGTAGTGTCTAAGGTCGATAGGTGTTGCGTTTAGGTCTGCGCAATTGGGTGTTGCAATGAGCCGATGCAGAAGAATGGGCCGGATAAGCCGGCCGGCTGTTGCTGTGGAGGATAGCCGCAACGGGTAAGGCGTCGGGTCAACGATTCCAGGTAGCAGTGTTGGACAGGGTCAGCCGTATCGTTGACGTCAATATCAACCGGCTGACCGAAGGGCTGAAGGTGGTCGAGGATGTGGTTCGATTTGGGCTTGAGTGCCGGGGTTTGTTGCGTAGCGTGCGGGCAGTGCGGACCCGGCTGGGAGTCGAGACCCGAACGCTGCGCCGTATCGCAGTTCTGAGCCGCAGGAGCGAAACAGACCTTGGCCGCGGTGACCGGTTCGATCGGACAAAGCGAGGTAGTCTTGAGGATGTGCTGTTTGCCAACTTCAAGCGGGCTGAGGAGGCCGCCCGGGTGCTTGAAGAGGTGCTCAAGGTTGCAGCGCCGCGCGCCAGCGGCCGGTTCAAGGCAATCCGGTTCCGGCTCTACGACTTGGAGAAGCAAGCGCTCAAGGTAAGTCAGAAATCTGATGCCAGGAGTCTGAAGGCAGGCGTCGCGGCCCGTCCTTGACTTTGTGAAGGTCGGTTCTATACTGGCGCCAACCTCGGAGGAAAGATGCCCAAAGATGAGAAAGAAGCCGCACTCGGCAGCGCCCTTGGACAAATCGAGAAGCAGTTCGGCAAGGGTTCGGTGATGCGCCTGGGCGACTCTCACGCCCGGGTTCCAGTTGAGGCTATTCCGACCGGTTCGCTCGGGCTGGATGCCGCACTTGGCATCGGTGGCGTGCCGCGGGGTCGGTTTGTTGAGATATTTGGCCCTGAAGCCTCAGGCAAGACCACCCTGGCGCTTGAGCTCATCGCACAGTGCCAGAAGCTCGGCGGCACCGCCGCGTTTATTGACGCCGAGCACGCAATGGACCCGGCTTATGCCGAACGGCTGGGCGTCGACGTTGAGCAGTTACTGGTGTCCCAGCCAGACTCAGGCGAGCAGGCTCTGGAGATCGCCGAGATTCTAACCCGGTCAGGCGGATTGGACCTTTTTGTGGTTGACTCGGTCGCCGCGCTCGTGCCCAAGGCGGAAATCGAGGGCGAGATGGGCGACGCATTTGTCGGGGTCCAGGCGCGTCTCATGTCACAGGCTTTGCGCAAACTTTCGGGTGTTGCTTCCAAGTCCAAGACCTGCGCAGTATTCACGAATCAGATAAGACATAAGATTGGCGTGATGTTCGGCTCGCCGGAAACTACGCCCGGCGGCCTGGCACTGAAGTTCTACACGTCGGTGCGGCTTGACGTTCGCAGAATCGCCGCCATCAAGAAGGGCGAGGAAGTAATTGGCGCACGCACCCGCGTGAGGGTAGTGAAAAACAAGCTGGCCCCGCCGTTCCGCCAGGCCGAGTTCGACCTTATCTATTCTGATGGCATCCTGCGGTCTGGAGAGCTAGTAGATATGGGCGTGGAACAGGGCATTCTGGGGAAATCAGGGTCCTGGTACACCTTTGGCGAGAAGCGCATTGGCCAAGGTCGCGAGGCGGCCATTGAATATCTGAATGAGAACCCGAAGGACGCCGAGAAAATTGAAACGGCCCTGCGCGAGAAGCTCGGCATCCCCAGGCCCAAGTCCTTGAAGAACGAGGGCCCGGCATCCGAACCATCAAAGAAGAAGTAGGCTGGGGATGTCCCGGAAAATCCGACGTGGTGGCCAATAGCCAGGAGGCGCCGAGCCACGGAGACGCGACAACATCGGCGGGTGATTTCGGAGATCAGAAGGCGGCCAGGAAAACCAGGCCGCGTGCAGGTTTTTCTCGACGGCAGCGACGTCCTGAACCTGAGCAAGAAGACCGCTGAGAATTTGGGGCTTGCGGTCGGGCAGGAACTTTCGGAACAGGAACTTGAGCGTATCAAGCAGGATGATGAACTTCGCCAGGCCAAGGAGTACGCGGCGCTGCTGCTGTCATACCGGGCCCGGACGCTTAGGGAGTTGCGAAGCCGGTTGCTCAGAAAGGGTTTTTCGGAAGCGGTAACCGACGCGGCAATCAGGCGACTGGCGGAGTTGAGACTGGTGGACGATGCGAAGTTTGCCCAGGACTACGCTGAAGCGCGTATTCGGGCTGCGGGCCGCAGCAGGCGGCTGGTGAAGGCTGAACTGACAAAGCTCGGAGTGTCCCGGCTGGAGATAGAAGCAGCCTTACGGGATGCGCCGGACGAGGCGATTGCCGCAAAGGAGCTGGTCGCCAAGTATGCCAGGCGCTATACCGGCCTGGACGAGAAGACACGAAAGAAACGGCTCTTTGCACTTCTCGCTCGCCGCGGGTTTGCCTATAGCACTATCTCGCAGGTGCTTGAGCTCGAAGAAGACTAGTCGCGGTACGGCAAAGCGCCGGGAATCAGAACTTGTCGCCCGAAACTCCATTCCCTGGCTGCGCGATGAGCCCGCAGCAAGTCCATGACCGCTGACACAGGTCATTAGTTATCAACCACACCAGACGATTAGAAGTGGTTCTAGGGGCTAAGCCGGGAACTCCCCGGCACTTGCGTCGGGTCGGTGATTCTGGCTAGAGGTCGGTTTCGTCCGGTGCCGGGATGTCATCGAAGGGCGACATCCCGCACTCCGGGCAGATTTCTTCTTCCCGATCCCAAGTGGAGCCACACTCCGGACAGCGCAATTCGCCCCGGCGGACCCGGAGTCTTGGGGTCTCGCCCAGCTCGGCGTCGCACTCAGGACAGGTCTGAGCGTCGGCCGGGATTTCAGCACCGCATTGCCAGCAAAGCATCGCGCCTCCTTGTAAGCACTTCTTTGTCGTGACGACATTATACTTGTGCTATCCTGACGTCAATGCCCGGGTTTGCGCCGGGAATAAGGGCTGTTGTCTCTGAAACCCATACCTGACCCATCCCCTTTGTCCAGAATCGAATTGACCAAGTTGTGAACCGGCAGGAACCAACTCTTGAAGGTGAGGCAACGCGTTCTCTTGACTTGGCGCGCACGGACGATACTCTGTTCGGCAAAGCGCGCAGCAAGTCTAGACACCTTTGGTCGCGTGGTCTGTCTTAAGCGCAGCGGTATCAGTGCCTGGTCTTCTGCTTTCGAAAGGAGAAAGATGTCACAGTACAGAAGATTGAGTCGAACCGCGGTCACGGTCTTGTTTACGCTGACACTTGTTCCTGGATGTGGTCCGAAGGGAGCTACAGTCACCGCGAAGCAGTATCTACCCCCGGCTGAGGCGGTCCGACGGCTGGTTGAGGAAAACAGCAAGTTGGGTAGCGAGGTGGCGACATGGAACGAGTGGGTGATAGTCAGGGACCGGAGCACCGAGAGCGGCGATATGCCGGCGTATCTGATGCGCTGGGAGAACGGAGCGTGGAAGACGATTGCCTCGACAACCGAAGGTTTCTGGTACACAGCCGATGTTCAACCGTACATTCCCAATCTAACACCCGAGGGGGCGCACTCGCTTGGACTGATAGATACTAGACTCCCGCTACCTGAGGATTGCCGAAAACTGATTGAGGACAATCCGGGCTGTCGTGTGTCAATCTGGAACGAGTGGGCGATAGTCAGTTCAGCGGTCAGCGAGAAAGCGTCCGCTCACATCCTGCACTGGACTAGCGGAAGCTGGAACACTGTTGCCTCGGACAGCACCAAGGCAGGATTTCAGACGGTGGAACAGGTCAAACCGTACATTCCAAACCTTACTCAGGCTGGCGCGGACCAACTGGGGTTGACGAACGAAAGCGGTGTTGTCCTTCCCAAGGGGGATGAAGACGAATAACCCTCCGGCGAAGTAGGGTTCCTAGTTCAAGGTCGGGTGGCCCCGGGTGAATCCACCGCCGCGCGCTTGGGCCACAAAGATGTGACGGCGTTCCTCGCAGTTTTCCGGGCCTGAAGGCAAGTCTTTTTATTGCCGGAGACACGCGGTCGGACTTCCTGAAGGGCAAGCGAGACGACTTCTGGCGATGCTTGCCATTCCACGGCTCTGACCAGTGATTCAAGGGCGGTCAGTTGACTGCCGCGGCGCATCCCGATAGACTTGCCCGTGGCTGAGCGAACAGAACTTGGTGAAAAGCCCCGGCCGAAACAGCAGATTGCAGTCCGGATGCTGCGTGACATTGCGCTGATCGTGGTTGGTTCGGCAACGGTGGGCTTGGCCTACGACCTTTTTTTGATTCCGCATCAGGTCGTGCCGGGCGGCGTCGGTGGCATCTCAATGATCGTCAATCACTTCTTGAACACACCTGTCGGCCTGGTCGTCATCATTCTGAACATTCCGTTGTTTCTCATCGGCATACGCACCATGGGGCTGGGCTACGGCGTGAAGTCGGTGCTTGGCATCGTCATCTCGTCCGGTTTCATTGATTTCTTCCGATACGTCGTGCCGGTCGGCTCGGCGACCACGAGTCCCCTGCTGGCAACCATTTTCGGTGGCATCATGCTTGGGGCGGGACTCGGACTTGTGCTCCGCGGGGGCGGCTCTACCGGCGGCACCGACATCGTCGGTCAAGTGATTGCCCGCGGCACGGACCTTTCGACCGGCACCGCAATTCTGATAGTTGACGCCATTATTATCGCTGCGGCTGGGCTGGCGTTCAGCAATATTGAACTATCTCTGTATGGCTTCGTGAATCTCTATCTCTCAACCCGTGCCCTTGACATCGTGCTTGAGGGTCTTAGCTATACCCGGGCGATGTTCATTATCTCGGACCGTGGCCCGGAAATCGCCGGTGCCATTACTACGACGATGAACCGGGGGGCCACGCTACTGACCGGCGTCGGCGCCTACACCGACAGTCCGAGGCCGATGGTCTACTGTGTCATGGCCCGACGTGAAGTAGGCCCGATCCGCGACCTGGTGCGCAAGATTGACCCGCGTGCATTCATTACTATTACCGACGTCTATGAAGTGCTGGGAGAGGGGTTCAAGCCGAGAACATAGGATACAAGACAGCCAAGACATGGGTGGCAAGTACGGAGGGTTGAGCCAGGGGCTGTGTCGAGACCAGAGTCGAATCCGGCGCCTTCAATTTTGCTTGCTCCCCAGCAACGCTCGTGAACCTTATTCAAGCTGATGAGAATAGGATTTTACCAATTCTGCCCGTCATTTCACAATCCCGAGCTAAATTTGGCGCGTATTGCCGCTGCGCTCGGCCACATCAAGGCCGACCTTATAGTTCTACCCGAGATGTGCACCACCGGGTACCTTTTCTCTTCTCGCGAAGAGCTGCTTCGGTTTGCCGAACCGATTCCGGATGGCCAGTCCTGCCGATCAATGCTTGAGCTGTGTCGTCGAATGAACATGGCGGTAGTCTTCGGGCTGGCCGAGCGAGCTGGCGACCGGATCTATAATTCGGCGGTTCTCGTCACTGGCTCAGGCGAAACCGGTGTCTATCGCAAGGCCCACCTGTTCGCAGACGAGAAGGATATGTTCGAGCCCGGCAATACGCCTTTTCCGGTGTTCGACGTCGGCGGCGTCAAGGTCGGGATGCTGGTCTGCTTTGACCACTTCTTTCCCGAGGCCGCCCGGGCCCTTGCGCTGCGCGGGGCCCAAATCATCTGCCATCCGGCAAACCTCGTGCTTGACTATGCCTTTATGACAAGCACCTGCCGCACGATTGAGAATCGCGTTTTCTGGATTCTTGCCGACCGCACCGGTTCGGAGAAACTTACTGAACGTGAAATACGCTTTGTCGGCCGCAGCCAGATTGTTGCGCCTAGCGGCAGGCTGCTTTACCGGGCCGGAGCGGATACCGAGGAACTCCCGGTTGTCGAGATTGACCCGCGTGAAGCGCTGGACAAGATGGTCACCCCGCGCAACCACCTGCTTTCTGACCGCCGTACCGACCTGTACTGAGGTCTCTTTAGTTGGCTTGTGGCGCGGGCTCATGGTCCTTGTGGGAATGTTTGCCTCAAGTCTTGGTAAACTTCGAAGAGCCCCAAACCTTATAATGTTCGATTGGTAGCACAGTTAGGGGAAACCAGGACGAAGCAGGGAACGGAAATAAAAAAGATGGTAATGACTGCCCAAGGGTTCAGGTGGCGTGACTCTGGGCTCAAGGTACCAGCGGTGCCTGTTCGGCCGACACTGATTTCAGGTATTTTGTACCTGCTGTTGCAGACCATGGCTAACCGAAGCATTTGTAGGCTGTTAGAAATATGTCGCGCCACCTTTGCTTGTCGCACCGACTTGACCAAATCGCTTGCTCCCAATATAATTAGTGGTGCAGCAATCCGAGGGAGCATTCCACCCCTCTCGCGTGCTGTCCGACCGGTACCAAGTCATTGTCTTTATTGGGGGCGGGGAACACACCGAAGTTTACAAAGTTAATGACTTAGTCTCGGGGCAGGTCCTAGCCATGAAGGTCCTGCGCGAGGACGCGCCGAAAGAAGCGGAGTTGCGGCTCAGTCGCGAGTTTTACCATCTGTCGCGTTTTGACCATCCTGGAATCGTCCGTGCGATTGACTACGGCACGACTCAGGAGCGCCGACCGTATTTCACAATGGAATTCTTCGATGGGGTGCCGTTGAATGCGTACTTTTCCAAGGGGTACACACCTGAGCTGGAACAGGTGACGGTTCAGATACTTGCCGCCCTGGACAGTATCCATGCGCAGGGTTTGATTCACTGCGACCTAAAGCCCCCGCATGTGCTCGTTACCGACCACGACGGTGGGCCAAAGACTAAGCTGCTCGATTTTGGGTTTGCCGAGCAGATGAGTCTGGCTCACTCGGTCGAGCCACGCGGCACTTTAGGGTACGTGGCACCTGAGGTGTTCAAGGGCACCGAGGCAGACGCCCGGGCTGATCTGTACTCGCTCGGGATGGTATTGTACGAAACTGTCACCGGAAAGGGTCCTTTGACTGAGAAGGACCTCAGAGCGTGGTTGAGGAGGCAGTACTACTCTGACTTCGAGCCAGCCCGCGTGCACGCCCCTGGTATTCCCGAAAAGTTTGAAGCATTTCTCATGTCGCTGCTCAACCGGGACCCGGACCGACGTCCGCGTTCTGCCAGCGCGGCGATTGAGGCACTGACCGGCAGCGCCTCATCCACGGCGGTTGGCGGCTCAGTGAAGTACCTGATGGCGCCGAGCTTCGTCGGCCGTGCCGATACGCTTGTTCAGCTCAGCTCATTGCTGACCGGGACCGCACAGGGCAAGTCCGCAGTGGTGTGCGTGTCGGGTGAGCGCGGTGTGGGTAAGACCAGGTTGATGTCTGAGTTCAAGTTCATGGCCCAGCTCGAGGGAGCGACGATCTTCGCATTCGAGCCAGCATCACTTGGCGCGCGGCCGCAGTCCCTGATTGAGTCGCTGCTCGGGTACCTGCGGGTCTATGCCCGGACCGACCTGCCAGCATCGGAAGAGGCAAGCCTGTCCAGCATCTCGGAAGAGGGCAAGTTCCGCCTGTTTGAACTCGTGACCCAGCGGCTGCGCGAACTGGCCGCGTCACACCGGGTCGAGCACAGCCTGGTTCTGATTATTGACGATTTCGAACTCTTTGACCCGACCAGCCTGGAGTTTCTTCGCTACCTTGTTTTCAGCCTGGGCAAGGACCGCATTTCGGTCTTTGTGTGTGGGCTCAAGGAGAGACGGTTCCTCGACCTTGTCGCCGAGCTTGAGAGAACTGGTTTCCTGACTCACATCACGCTGCCGGGCATGAACCAGATCGAGGTCCGGCAGCTTGCCACTTCGCTACTGGGCGAGGCCGGCCGTTCCGACGAGCTGACGGCGTGGCTGATGCAGACCACGGGCGGCAACCCACTGTTTATTATCGAAACAGTTCACGCGCTGATCGAGAGCAAAGTGCTCGTCATGCGCAACGGTCGCTGGCAGCTTCAGAGCGACGAACTTGTTGCGTACCGGCCGCCTGAGACAGTGACGGATGTTGTGAGGCGACGGCTCAAGAATCTGACCGAGGAGGAGCTCGAAATCCTCGAGGTCGGTGCGGCTGCCGGCGCGCCGTTCTCGCTCGAGTTCCTGCGCGCGGTACTGCCCTACGACGAGAAGGTGCTGTTTAACGTGCTTGGCCGGCTAAAGGGGCTGGGGTTGCTGCGGACGTTTGCCGGTGAGGGCATGGCATCCTTCATTCTGTCCTCGAAGATTCTTGAAGCGGTCGTTACCGACCGGCTGCCGATTGAGCAGCGGCGGGAGAACCATCGTCGCGTGGCACTGGCACTGGAGCTGCTATATCCCGAGAAGCAAGACAAGCTGATATTCGACCTAGCGTACCACTACACTCAGGCCGGGATTGCCGACCGGGCCTACGCGTACTCGGTGCGAGCCGGTCGCCGGGCCCGTGAGTTTCAGCTTTCTGAGCAGGCACTCGGATTCTACGAGACAGCGCTGTCACTGTCACCCAAGACGGCGCCGGCCCGAGAGCGGGTCGAACTGATTCAGACAGTCGGTGAATTGCGTGAAATCACCGGCCGCTATGCTGAGGCAATTGATATCTACACCCAAGGCATGGGCATAATCGTCGCGGATAAGGAGCTCAGTCGGCAGAAGGAGCTTCTCGCCCGGTTTCTACGCAAGCTCGGGCTTGTGTACCAGCGCCAAGGCAGAAACGACGAGGCATTGAATTACTTCAGCCAGGCGCTCCTGATGCAGCCGGACAAGACCGGCGCGGACTACGTCCGGATCCTTGCAGACTTGGGGTGGTCTTACTGTTCGCTAGAGCAGTTCGATCGGGCTGAAGACCTTCTGACTCAGGCGCTGCAGGCAACCGAGAAGCTCAAGACGCAGGACCAGGAGTCGTTCAATCAACTTTCCGGCCGGACCCTCTACTATTTTTCGGTGCTTGCCTGGTCGCGCTCCGACTTTGTACTGGCGCTGCAACTTGCCGAGCGGAGCCTCGGGATATACGAAGCGGTCCGCGACGGCTACAATGTCGGCAAGGTAAGTCAATTCATTGCAACCTTGTGGTGGCGCCGAGGAGAACTCGACAAGGCAAGAGAGTACTACCAGCGCTACCTCCCGGCTCAGCGCAAGTCCGGTGACGTCTATTTCCTGCTCCGAACACTGCAGGGGCTGGGAATCATCAGTCAGGACGAGGGCGAATGGGACAAGGCATATGATTATTTTGAGGAGGCGCTGCGTCTGGCCGAGCGAATGGGCGATAGCGCGGCGATTGCCTACCTGAATTCCAACCTGGGCTCGGTTTCGGACGAACGGGGCGACTGGAAAGAGGCTGAACGTCACTTCAGCCGGGCGATGGAGGGGCAGGTTCAGGAACTGGCCGGCTCCGGAGCAGACCGGGCGACGGTTCTTGCGAACATGGCCCGGCTTAAAGCAAGAACCGGGGACCTGGACGAGGCCGAACGCCTCCTGGCTGAGGCAAGTAGGTTGGCTGAACAGGCGAAGAATCCGGATGTCAGTTTCTATGTTGCCGACTGCCGGATTCAACTGGCGCTCCTGAGCGAAAAGCTTGATGCCGCCCGGCGCAGTATTGTCGTCGCGTTCGGGCTAGCCCGCCAGGAGAAGGACTGGCGCAAGCGGGCCTCGCTCTTCACGCAGGCCGCGCAGCTCCGCCTGGCAGCCGGTGACTATGGCCGTGCGCTCACCGACGCTTGCCGGGCACTTGTTCTGCTCGGCGAGTACCCGTCCTCCAAGGAGTACGCTGTGGCGTTGCGTTTCTCCGGACTGGCCAAATGTTTCACCGACAAATGCGAACGTGGCACGCAGGAGATAAGGCGCAGTATCGAGCTCCTCAAAGGCCTCGGCTCAAAGTACGAACTCGGTCTCTCGCTCCTCGCTTCCGGTCAGGCTCTGACCAAGCAGAGCCGGGGCGAGCAAACGGTTGACCTCAAGATGCCAGTCTCATTCCGACCAGTTCCGGAGTCGGAGCTATCTGAGGCGCTTGCGAACCTGCGGCACGCCGAGGAAATATTCAGGAGTCTCGGCGCCCAGTTCGACCTCCAGCGGGCCGAGGAACTTACCGAGGTCCTCACTCAAGTTGCGGCAACGATGCAGCTCAAGGCGCGGGAGCGGGGCGAGTATCTCAAGGTATTCTACCGACTTAGCGAGCTCATGAGCATGGGACTTGATAAGGACGACTTCTGCGACCGGGTGCTCGACCTTATTGTCGAAGTAACCAAAGCTGAGCGTGGAGTGTTGTTTCTTTACCAAGGCACGAAGCTTGTACCAGCCGCGGCCCGCGGCGTTGACCACGCCACAGTTGATGACGCTATGTCGGTCTCCCAGTCAGTATTGCGCAAGGTCAAACGTCGGGGGGATATTGTTTTCTCGGCCGATGCCTTCTCCGACCCACGATTCTCGCACGCCAACAGTGTGATGCTCAACAAGATCCGCTCGCTGCTATGCGCACCCCTCAAAGTTGAAAACCGGGTAGTCGGTACGATCTATTTGGACAGCCGGATTACCGCGCACCTTTTCCTTGAGGAAGACAAGAACCTCCTGATGTCGGTCGCCAACCTCCTTGCGGCAACGATTGACAAGTCGCTGGCATTCCAGCGCCTGCAAGAAGAGATGTCGGCGATGCGTGAGGATATCCTTGTTGACGCGGCAACTGGGTATTTCCTTGGCCGCTCCAAAGCAATTCGTGATGTGTACCAGATCATTGACCGAATCGCACCAACCGACTGCACCGTACTCCTGACCGGTGAAACAGGGACTGGTAAAGGGGTACTTGCACGGCTGATTCACTCCAAGAGCGGACGCAAGGACCGTGAGTTCGTTACCATCAACTGCGGTACCATGCCCGAAACGCTTCTGGAGTCAGAGTTGTTTGGTCACGTCCGGGGTGCGTTCACGAGTGCAGTCAAGGACAAACCTGGACTGTTTGAAACCGCGGAGGGCGGCACGGCATTCTTGGATGAGGTTACCAACACCACACTCAGCACCCAAGGCAAACTACTCCAGGTCCTAGAAGAACGGACGGTCCGCCGGGTGGGCGACACCGAGACCCGCCATGTTGACGTCCGGCTTATCTGTGCAACGAACAAAGACCTTGCGACTGAGGTGGCCGAAGGACGTTTCCGGCAGGACCTGTACTACCGCATGAACGTGGTGTCAATCAAAGTACCGCCGCTTCGTGAACGTACCACCGATATTCCTCACCTGGCGAACTTCTTTGTCAAACGCTACGCCCGGCAACTCAATAAACCGGTCGTTGGCTTCGACGAGAGCGTGATGAAGGCCTTTCTCAACTACCAGTGGCTGGGTAATGTGCGCGAGCTCCAGAACGTTATCGAACGCGCCGTCATAATGACGCAGCGACGCCGGATCGCCCTCGAAGACCTGGGTAGTGCGTTCAGTGCGACCGACACCGAAACTGAGCCTGGCCCCGGGCATAAACGCCGCGCGTTCGACCGGGACCAGGTTATTGCTGCGCTGAAGGAGACCGACGGAAACGTCACCAAAGCCGCGGAGTTACTAGCAACGCACCGCCGTCAGTTGCAGCGGCTGATAAAGCGCTACCGGATAGACCGGTCAATCGTCTTGGATAACTAGTCGCACACCTTGCGACGATAAGCTTCGCAGTAGCAACTCATTAGTCATACTGGGCACTGCCCAGCAATCAAACTGCGACATTAAGCAGTTGTGATATTAGTGCGACACTGTTCTAATACATTGCCAGTAATAGACTTAGCACAGCACGGGTTTTGGTATTGGTATTGCATTAAGATGTCGTGATAGTGTTTCTGTAACTTTCGCCAAACGGAGGTGTAACTATGGACGGATATCCGATTCCCCCGAAGCCGGGGCCACTGCCGGATCCGCCGTCGCAGGGCTAGGCTACACGCTGTGCCTGTCCCAGATGGTATGGGACAGGAAGGAAGGCCGGTCTTTAGCGAGGCCGGCCTTCCTGATGTGAGTGCGACCGTTACGGGCGTCTTGCCAGGAAGGTTGTGTCGTGGGTGCGCATTTCATGACTGTTCGGTTGGGTTCGTGAGACTACTTCGGGCCTTGGGTGCCGAGACCCTGGCTGGGGCTTTGGGGGTTGTCCCGGATTCCCGGTTCCAGACGCCGGGGTGTCAATTATTGCGGGTAGCAACCCGCCGGCATCTTGCGCCGCTACCTTCTTGGCTTGAACCTAATTGGGGGCCGCCGCTTGTGCTGGATCCAACGTTTGTCTGTCTTCTGAAACTGGGGTCGTTGACTGAAAAGGACGACCTCGTATAATCCAAGTATGAGAGAGACGACCGTGGAGGACAGCGGCTTGCTGCTGCTTTGCCGAAAAGGCGGGGTCAAGACTTCGCATGGCGGAGAAAACGGTCAAGGTTCCCGAGGGCGTAACGGAACCCGTGCTTCGGATACCCGACCCAGGAACAAGACGGTTGCCACCAACCGCAAGGCGTTACGTGACTATACAGTCTTTGAGCGGGTCGAGGCGGGCATCGAACTTGCCGGTACGGAAGTCAAGTCCTTGCGTGCCGGTAACGTTTCGCTTGACGAAGGCTATGCCGCGGTTGAGCACGGCGAGGTATTTCTGTACGATGTCAATATCGCGCCCTATGCCCAGGGCAACGTATTCAACCGTGAGCCGAAGCGCCGACGGAAGCTGCTGCTGCATCGGGATGAAATCAGACGGTTGTTCGGCCGCACGACACTGCGGGGCTACACACTCATTCCGCTCCGGCTTTATTTCAATGCCCGGGGCAAGGCAAAGGTGGAGCTGGCGCTGTGTCGCGGTAGGAAGTCTTACGACCATCGCGAGCAGTTGCGACGGCGGGCGATCGAACGCGAAGACCGCGCAGTACAGCGGTTGGCGAAGAGAAGGTGAAATGGGGCCGACGCCAGAAAATCGGAAAAGACACTGCGAGTTCCAGTTTCGACAAGAACAAGAATGGGTAGGGGCTTGAGGGGCGGAACCATAGGTGTCTCGGTATTCAGTCTGCTTCTTTTGGCTTCTTCGGTATCCGGAACCGGTATTAGTGTCTGCGGACAAGATGTTCCGGTGTACCGGCTGGACGGTACGGACTACGTGGCGCTGGCGGCGCTAGTTCAGGCCTGCGGTGGCCGTTTCTGGCGCGTGTCAGAGGAAACTCCGAACGGTCCGGTGCGGCGGTTCGTGGCGGTATTGTCCGCAGGTTCGGGCGCAGAGTACGTCTTTTGGGCCGAAAGTACGACGGTGCGTTGTGCGGACCGGGAGATCCTTCTGCCGCTGGCGCCAAGGCTGGAGGATGGTCAGCTCTACATCCCGGTGCTGACGCTCGGTGCAATTCTGCCCGACCTTGCACCGAGTCTGCCATCGCTTGTGCTTGCTGGCGTGTTTGGGTCTGGCGATACTGCCGTGGCAAGGTTCGGAGTGCAGGGCTCGGGCGCGAGGGATGTTACGACCCGGTCTGCGTGGCACGGTGAGGCAAGGTCCGGGCTGGAGTATCGGCTGGCGGTCGCCGCGAAATGCGACTCGCAGACAGAAGTACAACTGGGGCTGTTGCCAATTCTTGCCGGCAACGGTCTGCTCCAGTCAGTCCAACTGGAACCAGGAAGTAGTACAGTCCTAGTGTTCACTTTTCGCCGGCCAGCGAACGCCAGTGCCGCGGCTGACTCGACCGGGATTGAAGTTCGGTTTTGGCCAAAGCCGGTACGCCGGGTTCGCCGCATCGTGCTCGACCCGGGGCACGGTGGCGAAGACCCTGGGGCGGTTGGAACCGCCGGTACACTTGAGAAGTCAGTGGTGCTGGACGTGGCAAAACGGGTCAAGCCCAAACTCGAGGAAGCCGGGTATGAGGTGCGGCTGACGCGCACGGACGATGAGCTGGTGACGCTTTCCGACCGGTCGAAACTTGCGAATGAGTGGAAGGCAGACCTGTTTGTTTCGATTCACGCTAACGCCGCACCGAACCGTCAGGCCTGCGGGCTGGAGACTTACTTCCTCTCCGAAAGCAAGTCGGACTGGGAACGAGCGGTTGCAGCCCGCGAGAACGCCGCACTGGAGTTTGAAGCGACAGACTCAGTCGTGATGAGCGATGAGCTGGAGCTCATCTTGACCGACCTGGCACAGAATGAGTTTCTCTACGAATCGAGCGAGCTGGCGGCGAGAATCCACGAGCAGACGCTGCCCCTGGCGCGGGTGGCAAACCGTGGCGTCAGGCAGGCGAATTTTTATGTGCTTCGGAATAACTACATGCCCGCAGTGCTCGTGGAATGCGGATTTCTGACCAATCGGAGTGAAGAGAAGCTGCTGGGTGATGCCCGTCACCGGGAGCGACTGGCCGAAGGTATCGCCAAGGGCATCGTTGAGTTTGTCAAGGCGTACGAGCGACGGGTAAATGGTAGCTGAGGCACAACCGACGGTCCGAAATCCGAGGGCGGATGCGCCAATTGGAGTCTTTGATTCAGGTATCGGCGGGCTGACCGTGGTGCGGGCACTGCGTGCTCTGTTGCCAGCAGAAAGTATTATCTATTTCGGCGATACTGCCCGCGTGCCATACGGCACGAAGTCGGCCGAGACGATTACGCGGTTTGCGCAGCAGGACGCCCGGTTCCTTGTTACCCGAGGCGTGAAGCTGATTATCGTCGCGTGCCACTCGGCATCATCGGCGGCACTGCTTGAATTAAGGCGGAGTTTGATGGTGCCGGTCATCGGCGTGGTCGAGCCGGGGGCGCGAGCTCTGGTAGCAGCAACTAGGAGCAGCCGGGTAGCGGTCATTGGCACAACGGCGACAATCCTTTCAGCCGCGTACGAGCGGGCAATCCGGGCGTTGCGGCCGGACATTGAGGTTGTCGCCAGGGCGACGCCGCTGCTTGTGCCGATGGCTGAGGAAGGATGGGGAGCGGAGACACCGGCCGACAGTCGGCAGTCAGCCGCCGACGCACTCCGGACAAGGGCAGCAGAGCTGGTCTGCCGGTACTATCTCGGAGGGCTCGTGGATGAGAACGTTGATGCGTTACTGCTCGGCTGTACACACTTTCCGCTGCTGGCCGGCATAATTGCTCGGGTCGTAGGCCCAGGTATCCGGCTTGTGGACGCTTCGCAGGAGACGGCGCGTGCCGCAGCCCAGCTTCTCCAGGATAAGGGGTTGCTCGCGCCGACCGGGCCGTCCTGGCTCCGCGTCTACCTTTCTGACCTCGCGCCCAGTTTTGAAGTCGTCGGTACCCGTTTTCTTGGTGCGCCACTTGGCGAGGTAACAAGGGCATCGGTCGGAGACGGACAATGATCAATCCTCAGTTCCCAACTTATGATGCCAAGTCGTCGGTCGCGTTACGAAATGACGGCCGCAGGCCGGATGAGATGCGTCCGGTGGTGCTTGAGCTTGGCTTCCTTGCTCATGCCGAAGGGTCGTGTCTGGCAAGCGCCGGGAATACAAGAGTGCTGTGTGCCGCAACGGTCGAGCGTCGGGTTCCGGCATTTCTTGTCGGCACCGGTCAGGGCTGGGTAACGGCTGAGTACGCACTTTTGCCACGTTCGACCCACGAGCGGACCGCACGCGAGTCCGAGCGGCCGCGGAGCCGTTCCGCAGAGATAAGGCGGTTTCTGGGTCGCGCGCTGCGGGCAGTGTGCGACCTTGAGGCACTCGGTGAGCGGCAGGTAATTGTTGACTGCGACGTGTTGCAGGCGGATGGCGGTACGCGGACGTTGGCTTTGACTGGCGGCTTCTGTGCCCTGGTCCAGGCGTTTGGCTGGCTTCGGAGCCGTGGAGAGATCGAGCGCAGTCCGGTTATCGAGTACGTTGCGGCAGTGAGTCTTGGCAAGGTCAGGGACGAGCTGCTTGTTGACTTGGCCTACGATGAGGATTCGCGGGCCGATGTGGACCTGAATCTGGCGATGACCGAGTCCGGCCGGATTGTGGAAATTCAGGCAACGGCTGAGGGGATGCCGTTTACGGTCGAGGAGCTGAGACGGATGATTGATTTGGGCGGCCGCGCGGTTAGTGAGCTCATCCGGCGGCAGCACGCGGTACTGGGCCAGTGAGGGGGAATCATTACGCCAGACCGCGGCCGCGAGCGTGATGTGTCGGACACAGGCCAACTGAAAAGGTTTCACCGGATCGCCTCGGAAAGGCTCTGGGGCAAGCGTCTGGATCAGTACCTTGTGCTCTCGGGGGTTGGTGTGTCCCGGACGCGTGCTGCCCGGCTGATTAGCGAAGGTCGGGTTCTGGTGAACGGGCAGCCGAGCAAGCCCGGATACCGGGTGAAACCGGGCGATGAGGTTTCGGCTGAGTTCGAGTTGGAGCCGGAGATTACGCTTGAGCCTCAGAGGATAGACCTCAGCATCGTGTATGAGGACGACGATGTTATCGTCATCAATAAGCCGGCGAAGCTGGTGGTGCATCCAGCACGGGGCAACCGTAGCGGGACACTGGTGAACGCACTGCTCTATCACTGCCGGAACCTGCCTTTGCGCCAGGATTCGCTGTCCCGGCCCGGGGTCGTGCATCGGTTGGATAAGGATACGACCGGTCTGCTTGTGTTTGCTAAGTCCGACGAGGCGTTGGCCGCGCTCGGGTACCAGATTGAGCATCGTACGGTTGTCCGGGAGTACCTAGCATTTGCCTGGGGCGATTTTGAACTCGACGAGGGCACGATTGATGCACCAATTGGCCGGCACACCATTGACCGGACCCGGATGGCGGTTACGCCGTTTGCGGCAAGGACCGCGGTTACCAACTATCAGGTATTTCGGCGATACGACATCTGTACCTATCTCCGTTTGCGGCTCAAGACCGGCCGGACTCACCAGATTAGGGTGCACTTGCAGCACATCGGTCATCCGGTAGTCGGCGATCCGGAATATGGTGGTCGGTCGCAGGCTGTTGTCCGGTTTCGACACCAGATGCCGATGTTTCGTGATATGATGACGATTATCAAGCGCCAGGCTTTGCATGCGGCCCGGCTCGGATTCAATCATCCGCGCACCGGTAAGTACGTAGAGTTTACCTCGCCCTTGCCTGAAGATATGGAGCAGTTGTTGCTTTATCTTGAGCGTAGTTTGCGACCGGGTCCTGGGGAGGTGGCGGACTTGACCGCGGCGGAATAAAGGGTATTACTTACTTATGGGGAAGTCAGAAGGCGTGAGTCAGACATCGGAATTGCCGACACCGGCGCACGTCGGCAGGTGCGGACTCGGGCCCGGGGTCGGACCGTCCGCGGGCAATATTGTTCGCTGGCTGCGCACCGCCTTCAGTTTTTTCGGACTGCTCCTGGCTGCCTGCCCAGCCGAACATGAGACACCGCCGGTCGTCCTGAAGCCACCGGAGTGGCAGGATGGCGAGACTTCGGTTTATGACATTATTCGGAACGATTCGGTGCTTTACCGGCTAACAAGCCAGGTGCGCTTCGATGAGGAGCTACTCCAGCCGGCCGGTTCGAGTAGAAGCGTGGTGCCGACCATCCGCTTGATAACCGTGGTCGAGACAGTTAGTGCGGATGAATATTTTGCTGATTCCGCGGTTGTGGTCATGCGTCGCGACAACCTTGAGCCGCTCCGTTCGGCGCGCGTGCTTGAGACTGCGATTGCCGTCTTTGACCTGGAAGCAGAATATGCGCCGGGCCGGGTGACGGTGACGAAGCGAAGCATTGACGGCACGCAGATGCAGGTACTGCCGATCCCGGCCCGCGCCTATGACAATGAGATGATCTCGTTCGTACTACGGGCCCTGCCTTTGGTGCCGGCCACGACCCTAAGCTTTGCGACGGTTGTGCCGATGGACATGCGTGTTCTGCCGGTCAAAGTCAAAGTGCTGGGCACCAAGGTGGTTACGACCGGCCTGGGCGATATCATGTGCCGGGAGGTGTCGCTGAGAATGCTGCGTCGGCAGACCCGGTTCTGGTACGAGCTGGCCGAGCCGCACCGCCTGGCCGGGCTTGCCAACCCGGAGAGTAAAACCGAGCTGAGACTCGTCAGCTACCAAGCTAGCAGCACGGCCACGGATACAGTGCGTTAGCTGATCGGCTCTGGCGTCTTGCGCCGGAGCGTCATAAGGTTCACCCAATCGTTTCAACCGTCTTGTTCGACAGCGAAGGGAAAGACGAGATAGAATGGTGAACTATGGCGTCATACCAATCGGACTGCATCGTGAGCGCTGGAATCAGGTCTAATAGGAGATGAATATCGAAAGGTTCACGGAGAAGGCTCAGGAGGCGCTGGCTTCGGCCCAGTCGGTTGCGGCGAGGTTCCAGCATAGCGAGTTGGATGCCGAGCACATCTTGGTGGCGCTGCTGGATCAGCCGGAAGGGCTCGTGCCGCAACTGGTGAAGAAGACTGGAGCTGATCCGGTCCAGGTCTTGGAGCATGTGCAGGCGGCGCTTGCTGACCGACCCAGAGTTTCGGGCGGTGACGGCCAGTTGTACATGTCGGCCCGGGCAAGACAGGTGCTGGCCGGAGCCGAGAATCTGGCCCGGAAGTTCAAGGATGAGTACATCTCGACCGAGCATCTGTTTCTTGCGATTCTCGGGCTGCGGGATGGCGATGCCCAGCGGATATTCAGGAACTTCGACATAACCGAGGCGAAAGTGCTGGCCGCACTTAAGCAACTGCGAGGCAGCCAGCGCGTGACCGACCAGGCGGCTGAAGAGAGGTATCAGCCTTTGGAGAAGTTTGGCCGGGATATTACAAAGCTTGCCCGCGAAAGCAAATTGGACCCGGTCATTGGCCGGGATGATGAAATCAGGCGGGTAATTCAGGTGCTTTCCCGTCGGACCAAGAACAACCCGGTGCTAATCGGCGAGGCCGGAGTGGGCAAGACCGCAATCGTTGAAGGTCTGGCTCAGCGCATTGTCCGGGGCGATGTTCCCGAGTCACTGAAAGACCGGAAGGTTGTTGCGCTTGATATGGGCGCACTTATCGCCGGCTCCAAGTACCGGGGTGAGTTCGAGAACCGGCTCAAGGCGGTGCTCAAGGAAGTGGCGTCGTCTGAGGGCGGCATTATTCTGTTCATTGATGAGCTGCACACCGTCGTGGGCGCAGGTAAGGCTGAGGGTGCGGTTGATGCCGGGAATCTCTTGAAGCCGATGCTCGCACGGGGCGAACTGCGTTGCATCGGCGCAACCACCCTGGATGAGTACCGGCAGTACATTGAGAAAGACAAGGCTTTGGAGCGCAGGTTCCAGCCGGTGTACGTGGACCAGCCCACGGTTGAGGAGACGATTTCGATTCTGCGGGGACTCAAGGAGCGCTACGAGGTACATCACGGTGTGCAGATTACCGATGCGGCACTAGTGGCCGCAGCAGTCTTGTCAAACCGCTATATTTCTGACCGGTTCCTGCCGGACAAGGCGATTGACCTAGTGGACGAGGCGATGGCCAAGCTCAAGATGGAAATTACCTCCAAGCCGGTTGAACTCGACGAAGTGGACAGAAAGCTCGTGCAACTGGAGATGGAGAAATTGTCGCTGGCCCGGGACCGAGATGAGGCGTCGCAGAAGCGGCTTGCCGAAATCGAGAAGGAAATCGCCGGCCTGAAAGAGGAACAGAAACGACTGACCGCGCAGTGGGAGACCGAAAGGGCCGAAGTGGAGGAGCGTTCCCGGCTTACCGAGGAGATCGAACGGGTTACCAACGAGATTGATGCGGCTAAGCGGAAGTACGACCTGAACCGAGCCGCCGAGCTCGAATACGGCCGGCTGGCCGAGCTCAAGAAGAAGCTGGCCGCACTCAAAGCCAAAGACAAAGGCAACCGGCTCCTGCGTGAACAGGTAACCGAAGAGGATATTGCCGAAGTCGTCGCCAAGTGGACCGGCATACCGGTTGCGAACCTTCTGGAATCCGAACGGGAGAAGCTCTTACGGCTTGAGGAGGAAATTCAGAAGCGGGTCGTGGGCCAGGATGCGGCCGTGGCCGCGGTCGCCAACGCCATCCGACGGGCCCGGGCCGGCATTGCGGACCAGAACCGGCCGGTCGGCAGCTTCATATTCCTTGGTCCGACCGGAGTCGGCAAGACCGAACTGGCCCGGACCCTGGCCCGGGTGTTGTTTGACACCGAGGAGGCGATGGTTCGGCTTGACATGTCTGAATACGGCGAGCGTCACACCGTATCACGGCTAGTTGGCGCACCGCCCGGGTACGTCGGGTTCGAGCAGGGCGGGCAGTTGACTGAGGCGGTTCGGCGCCGGCCTTACCGTGTCGTGCTCTTAGATGAGATCGAGAAGGCGCACGCCGACGTGTTCAACGTACTGCTTCAGATTCTTGACGATGGCCGGCTGACCGACGGCCATGGCCGAACCGTTGACTTCAAGAATACGATTATCATCATGACCTCAAACCTCGGAACTGAGCTTGCCCGTGCCGGCCGGTTTGATCGTGAAGAACTGATGGCACTGCTGCGGCGCAGCTTCCGACCCGAGTTTCTGAACCGGATTGACGAAATCGTCGTCTTCAACCCGCTGACGCGAGATGACATCCGCAAGATAGTTGATATTCAACTTGATCGCGTAAAGAAGTTGTTGACAGAGCAGGGGGTGGGGCTTATAATTACTCATGGCGTGGAGGATGTTCTTGTGAAGGAAGGCTTCGACCCTGATTACGGGGCACGGCCTCTGAAACGCGTCATACAACGCCTGATTGAGAATCCGCTCGCCGAGCTGATGCTCAAACACCGACCGGCACAGGTCAAATTGACGGTGTCGGACGGAAAGATTGTTCTTTCGCCACAGGGCGTACAATCGGGAGTGTAGAATTTGTCGGGAGCGGGTATCCCTCCTTCCCAACCCACCAAAAAACCCCCTTGTTTCCCCGCTCCCGACGCCATTTTCGGGGACACCTGCCCAGGCGGGCGAGCAGCGAACGATGCTCAAAGGTTGAGCAGCGTTCGAGAAAACTGACGCCCACAGAAAGCAGGTAAGCGGCAGTCCCCGAGGAATCATCAATGAAGCCGGCCCGAAGTTGCGGGCCGGCTCTTGCGCCTCAAGGTCGCGAAGGACACGAAGCGGGCGGAAAACAGGGGCAGCAGTTGGTCGGAGACTGCTTCTGACAGAGGGATGCCGACCTGAAACTCTCAGTGACCTAGTCTGCCGGCGATTGAAATTGTGTCCGGGTTACTTTGAGCGGTCAGCGGTCGAATGCTGGCCGTTGACTTTGTCCAGGTAGGCGGTGGCGGCAAGCCGGGCAAGACGACGAACACGGGCAATATAGCTCTGCCGTTCGGATACGCTGATACTGCCGCGTGCCTCAAGCAGATTGAAGAAATGCGAGCACTTGATGACGTGGTCATACCCGGGAAACACCAGACCGAGTTTCAGCAGCCGCCTTGCTTCAGACTCAAACCGGTCAAAGAGCTCGCGGTACAGGGCTACGTCGGCCTCCTTGAAATTGAAGGCGGACCATTCTTCCTCGTTCTGGCGGAACACATCGCCCCAAGTAAGATGCTCATTCCAGCGCACATCAAAGATGGACTTCACGTCCTGAACGAACATCGCAATCCGCTCCAGGCCATAGGTCAGCTCGACCGGAATCACCACAAGGTCCAGCGAGCCGCACTGCTGGAAATAGGTGAACTGAGTAATTTCGATACCGTTCAGGTCTACCTCCCAGCCCAGCCCCCATGCGCCCAAGGTAGGAGACTCCCAGTCGTCCTCGATGAACCGGACGTCGTTCTGTGCCAGGTCAATACCAACCGCCTCAAGACTCTTCAAGTATCGGTCCTGGATATCATTCGGCACCGGTTTCAAGATAACCTGGAGCTGCCAGAACTGCTGGACGCGCAGCGGGTTCTGAGCGTAGCGGCCATCGCGTGGACGCTTGGACGGCTCAACGTAGACAACGTTCCAAGGCTTGGAATCGAGCACCCGCAGAAACGTCGCCGGATTGAAAGTGCCGGCTCCGACCTCAGAATTGTAGGGCGCGAGGATGGCACAGCCCTGGCTTGCCCAGTAAGCCTGAAGACGCTGGATTATTTCCTGAAGAGAAAGTGGGCTGGTCGAAGGCATCTCAGATACCAGAAACAAGACCGCAGACGGCAGCAAATCGGAGTCCGGACTGCTGGACAGCAAACGGCAAGCAATCGGCGGCCAGCCTTCTCATAATCCGAGCTCCGACGCAATTCCCTTCATTGCATCAAGGCAGATGGCGGTAAATTCCTCAAGCGTCAGGCCTAGGGTGGAGCAGGTGGCAATCTGCTCCCGGTTTGCACCAGCGGCAAAACGCTTCTCAGCGTACCGACGCAGAACAAACTCGGTGTCCACATTGGCAAGCTTCTTGGTCGGATGCATCAGGGTTGCGGCAACGATCAGCCCGGTAATCGGGTCGGCGGCATACAGCGCCTTGTCCAAATTGCTCTCAGCCGGCACTGCGCTTACGTGCGCCAGTACCGCGTGAATCACATCCGGTTCCACGTTCTGCGCCTTGAGCATCTCCGCACCGACGTGCCCGTGCTTGGATGTATCGTTCTTGGTTTCCTCGTAGTCTATGTCGTGCACCAGGCCGGCCAAGCCCCATTTCTCTTCATCCTCGCCCAGGCTTCGGGCCAGTCCGCGCAGGCATGCTTCGGTTGCCAGCATATGCTTCTGCAGATTACGATTGGCAACCCTGGACTGAACCAAAGACCATGCTTCTTCACGCGTCATTGTTTCCTCCGGGCCGCCAAGGGTGGAAGTATTCCATTGCCTGAAGGCGGGGCCAGACAGCGGCGTTCAGTTGTGGTTTCATCTCGTGGCGAATTATAGAACCGGGGCCCGGGGTGTCAATCCACCTTCGCAGACTGACCGCCGACATGGAATTGACCACTGGGCTACGAACGTCACGAAACGAAAGAACAAGAACAACGGGCCAGGAACGACAAAGGAAGCGAGTCTAAGACACGACAACACGGCTACGCACCGGTGGTTGACTCACGCCAAAGCAACAGCAAAGCGCCACCCACCATGCCGGCATGACTGATTAGGGCTAAACTGGCCATGTCAGGCTGCCGCTTACATGCAGCCTGAACCAAGAACTTAGAAACCGGCTCAAGCCGAAACTCAGCCCGGCCCTGACAACCTGGCTGAAACTGCCCCTGACAAGACCGCTGAACTGGCTTCTGAACTAACCAGTCAGACCAACAGTCAGATGCCACCTCACACACCATGTGACGTAGCCACAGACAGACTATCTCAAGTCCCCATTCACAGGCCACTTAAGATGCTCCCTGATCCTTCAACTCAGCCCTGAACTCAGAACCGGCCTGAGCTCGTAACTCAAGTGCGGTTTCAGAACCTGACTCAGACGGGGAGTCACTCCCCAGGTCACCGGGTAACCCCCTGTCCATGTGCCTATCCCTGTGCCAGGATACTCGCTCTGTACTATAACATGCTGGCTATCAAGGACTTACGCAATCGCCCTATACTGGGAGAGGTAGGTGCATATTGCCCGGAACGTATGCTAACGGGCCTACGGTGCGTAATATTGGATTGGTGAGAGAAGGCTTCTAGCAGAACTCAGCGTCCCAGGTTTCTTGCCAGTACCTGCGGGCTTGCTAGAGGTCGAACCTGGAGCCGTTCTGGGCCAGCCAGTTCTTACGTTCTGCCCAGTCGGGCATGGCGCGGGCTACGTTCACCAGCCGCAGTTCGGTCTGGCTGGATGTTGCAGAAGCGCGGCTCCCTTCGGCGATATTCTGCCTCCCGGAGCGCGCCGCATGTACCATCTGGTCGCGCAGACGCGACTTGGGGTCAACAAGTCGGTCGCAGAAGGCAACGGTGGCGTCGTAGATGGCGGTCGCCACCTGAAACGACCGCAACTCGCGGTAACCGCCACTCGGCCGGAGCCGCCGGTAGCGCCCTTTGCCGGCCGGTCCGTCCGTTCGGCCAGCTCCGTCCGATTCGTGCCCGTTCACTTCACCCTCAGCTTCCCAGTCAGCAGACCTTGCATGCGAGACTATGTGGATGGCAGTTCCATGCGGTCATAAAACACTGTAACAAGCTAAACCACCCTGGAATGTGCCGCCGTCCCTCAATACTTGACAAAGCAGTTACAGTTGCTAGTATTAGTTGTCTCATCTACCTACGGTAGAAGGAGCTCGGCCACCGCTCTGCGGTGGCCGCCATTTTAGACTCGCCGGGCATACTTGTTCCTCATTTCTTGGCGTCGCATCTCGCTCTGGACATAGAACGCCGTTATTAATCGCATGGCTCCGCGACTCAGCGGTTCCAGTACCACAACGAAATCTCCAGCCTCATACCAGATATACGTGCGTATCACCCCGCTACCCTCGCGATGCTCAAAACACCTGACCCCGGGCTCATCTGGATGTTCAATCAGTGCCTTCACCCACGGCAACCGCTCGGCACGATCATAGTCCGGCGTACCAGCGTAATTACGGTGGTCGCCACGAGTCACCAAGTGCCAGAACGCAAGTTCCTTGCCGTCCTTCTGTCGTCGGTCATGAATAACGTTTCGGCCACGATACGTGGGACAACTTACCTTGAAATCGGCAGAGAACTGCTGGTAGAGAAACTCGACATCCCGTTCCCAGTTCTGGGTAAGAACCAGCCTTGACGGCAGGAAGCCGGGCAAGACACTCAAACCTTCACCTCGGTAGGAGTGAACACAAACAGGTTGAACTTCTCTTCCCACGGCGGTGTGGAGCGGCGAAGATCGGTGGGCAGGTAGTCCAGAATCCGCTTGATAACTGCACGCTTTGCCTCCGTCACTTTGATCCCTCGGTTGTGGCACACCACCGCACCGGTCAAAAAGTCAGCCAGTTGCAACAAACGTAGGTCGTGCGACCTGACCAGTGGTATCTCCGTAATAGTCCTGTACTCGAAATCGTACATCCCCCGGCAGAGAACTTCATGTAAGGTGCGCACCTGTTCGCTACCCCTGGTATCCTTGGCATCGAGATAGATCTTGTATTCACGGCCCTTGGCGACAATGTTGCGCAGCAGGTAGTAGTACATCTTGTAGTAGAACGAATCGTGGCTGCCCCGGTTGAACTGCTCGTGTTCGAGCCGCGACTTGTTCTCGACCACGAGACAGCGAAAGTGAAGCCCCGGCGTCCTGAAAAAAAGGTCAACCAATTCGATGTAGTAGGCTTGGCGGGACTTCGATACCTTATTCCACTTCAGCTCGCCCTTGGCGTTGTACCTGGCCGCGAGTCCTGAGATCAAGCTGGCCAGCTTACTGGCATCTGCTGACCGACACCAGATTGCGCCCAAGCCCATGAAATCACATCGGTCGTGTTCCAGATGACAACTCTCGTCGCAATAAATGTTGTACTTCTCCGGCATCGCTACCTCCAATCCCCGCATCGTATCCTCCTGCCTCATGTCGTCTCTTCCTCCTTCACCCTCACCTTCCCCGTCAGCAGGTCGTGCATCAGGCCCTGCTTGCGCATCTTCATCTTCGCCAGATACGCCTCCTCGGCCCGAATCCCGGCATCGTGGGCGTCGTTGATGAAAAATACCTTGCCCCCCTTCTGCGCTTCGGCCTGGGTGCGGCCGCGTCGGATGTTTTCTTCGATGATTCGCTGGCGGGACTGTTCGAATACGTCCGAACAGCGTTTGAGGAAAAGCATCCCGAAGATGTACTCTTTGAACTCGGACGCATCCATCTTCCCGCGCAGAATGTCGGCCGCGGCAAACAGGTGCCGCTCCAGTTGGGGCAATGTCAGCTTGGTCATAAGCCTACTTGACTGCTGTGGCATGCAATCCACTCATTCCTGCCAAGAGTTCGCATTTGTCCGACCACCGGACTACTTTCTGGTCCGTGGCCTCGTTGCCCGCTATGCAATTCTGTTGGTCTTGCCTGTCAAGCTAGTGGACTTTGAGAATCTTGGCAGCGTTCTGGCCGCAGCGCAGGAAGTAAACCCCGGGTGCAAGTTGGGGCTGCCAGAAGAAGCGGCCGGTTCGGGCCGATGCGAAGTGACGGTACGTAGTCACGACCCGGCCACTGGCATCACAGGCCAGGATTTCAAGCCGGCCGGGCCGGTCAAGTGAGTAGGAGATGTGAATGCCGCGGCTGAAGATATGCGGGAAAACCTGAAGTCCGTGTTCGGGGCGGATAGTTTGCTCGCCGGCGTTTCCTCCGGCCGGGTTGTACCATGCGGCCGCAGTGTCTGAGATAGTCAGCAGTTCGGCCACAGTGCGAGCGCCACACAGTGCGAACGCGACAATTTGGCTGTCTCCGGCCGCAAGCGAGTACGGGCCTGAGGATGACATTGCACTCCAGTTGCCCGGAGTCGGTCCGTTCGTTGAACGCAGGGTGCCGTTCATGAACCCCATCTTTTCAGCCTTGGTGAATCCGTTGGCAACCCAGGTCCAGTCGTTCAGGCAGTTGGCAAAGCCTGTTGTCTGGTTCGGGTAGATGTGGCGGATGCCGAGCGCCAGGGTTTCGCCTGAGTCTGCTGACTTTACGTAGGCAATGTTGCGCAAGGAGTCAGTCCCGGCGTAGTCGAATGAGTCGTTGACGTTCCAGCCCGGGGTGCGGAAGTCGCAGGCGACCGCAGCGTACAGGTTGCTAATGTGGTTCGCACTGCTGTTTCTGATCCGGTATTCGAGAATGACAAAGTCTTTGTGTGTTGGTCGGGCACTGCCATAGGCAGAATGTGAGATGCTCAGGCCTTTGGGAGCCGGGTGCGCGGCGTCGGTGAACCTGGTAACGAACTGCTTGTCTCCGAGCTTGGGCGGCAAGACCGGCCGGACCGACTCGGCTAAGCTGAAGTCTTCACAACAGACCGTCCAGTCCGGCGCTCCGTAGTAGTTGTCGCATACCCAGGTCGAGTCGGTGCCGAGGATTAGGCTTGCGTGCATCAGGGCCGAGGATGAGAACTTCCTGGTCTTGGGGTAGATGAAGCCAATTCCTTCGCCATGATAGCTGGTCGTACCGATGCCGCCGTTTGCGCATACTGCCAGGCAGTAGTCACCGGTGTCCAGCACCGCCCACAGTCCGGCGCGTGCATAGGGCAGGCCGACCGGAAGTTCGAAATCAGCGCGCCATTCGTGTGGTCCGGACGAGAGCGTGAGCTCAAATCCGGCCCGAAGTCCGTGCGGGCAGGCAGGGCTGACTGATACACGATAGGCGGTGCCGGTAGCAGTGTCACCGGCTGGAATCAGGCCGTAGAAGGCTGTTGCGCGGGTGACGGTAGCGTAGGGCGACAGGCTGACAAGCGTGCCGACAAGAGAGTCAATCTGAGCCGAGCCGCGGTTCTCAATCACAAGATACAGGTCTGATTCTTCGGACGGGTCAAGTCGTCCGTTCGGGTCAGCGACCCGGCTGCGCTTGAATACGGGAAGCGCCGCGCCGGCACCAGTTCCAACCGCAATCCGGGTTTGATACATCTGGCAGTCCTGGCCGGAGACGTACAGGTCAAGGGTCCAACCGTTTTCCAGGCCGGAGACCGGCACGTGGCCGCTTCCTTGTGCGTTCGTCACCGATCGGGCCAGAAGTTCGCCTGAGTGCAGGATTGCGACCCGTGCGTCTTTGACCGGGCCATTGGTTGAGTTCACCTGTACCGGAAGCACTTGCGGTGTTGCCGGAATCGTGTCCGGACAAGTTACGGCCAGGGCTGTCGGCGGTCGTCGCCAGAGAGTCATCGTCGGGTCGCCAAGGAGTGTGTTGGTGTAGTTCGCATATCGCATCGGCATCTGAGAAAGCGACAGGTTGCGAAGGAAGTCTTTGGTCAGGCCATGGGCCCGGCCCAGGGTCATGCCGGTAAGGTAGTTCCCGAAGAGAATGCAGTCGAATGTTTCGTTCGGACCAAGGCAGGGTGGCGCGCCCCAGCCGTACCGGGCCGGAAGCATCGTCGCAACCGAACCGCCGGTTTGTAGGTTCATCATTTTTTCACCAATGCAATCGCCTGGTGGCATGTCAAAGCAGCCGGTGAAGCAGGCGACTGAGTTTACGATGCACGGTTTGGCCGCGTTGGCGAGAAACCGCAGGTAGGCCGAGGAATAGGTTGAGCCGAACTGGTCGTTCTGGCCGTGGCCGGCAAAGTGGAAGAAGTGCCGGCCGGCGTTCAAGCCGTCGGTAACACGGCCCGGACCGATGTCCATCCCGGAATCTATCTCCCAGCTTGAACTGCCGACAAGTGTCCGGGCGATGTTGTGGGAGGTAAAGCCGCCATGGTAGCCAATGTTTGCCCACATTATTTCGTGCGCCAGTAGGGCGTTGTTTAGGTAGGCGGTATCAGGTGTAAGCTCGTAAGTGGTATCTTTGGCAAGGAAGTTGGCCGCGTCCGGAGCCGAGTCCAGAGGCAAACGGCCAACGTAAACGTCGTGGAACAGGTCAACCGAGTCGCCTTCCATCTCGCCGAATTTCGAGTTGTTGTTTGCGTCCCAGGAGCCGTCCAGGTCTGCGAAGTACATGTCGGCCGGGACGTAGAATGTCGTAGATGGAAGCCAGGCGTAGCGGAGCGAGCACTGCTCGACGTCGCCGGCAAGAATGACGTATTTCAGTCCTTGTTCGGCGAACTTATGCTTGACAAGGTTGCGCATCTTTTCGAACCGGTCACGGCCCGGCTGGCTTACCGTGTCGGTAACCACAATGTCGGTGAAGTAGCCCTTGCGTTCGAGCCACGAGCGGATACCGGCAAGTGCTGGTGCAAGCGTCGAGTTTGTGAACACAACGACGTCGGTCTCGCGACCGAACTTCGCAGTTGTGTGCGGCCCGTATCGGCCAATGTCCTTTCTGTTCAGCACAAGCCGGCTCACGTCCTCGGCGGCAAGCGCGAACTGGTTTGGCGTCAGTACCGGTGCGTCGAGCGCATTCTCGCGGAAACTGACCGAGACCTTTGCCCGGGTTACAAGCACCAGCCGGCCTGATGCTGGCCGATACTCAAACGGGCAGTAGACGAATCCAGCAAGCCGAAACCCGGCCTTTGTTCCGGCCGGCACCCGGGTGAGCGGTTGGGCTGGAAACACGTCGTCGCTCGAATAGACGCGTCGATCTGGCTCGATGAATTCGCAGCTTCCGGCATCGAGTTCGGTGAAGGTGCGCACCGGCTGGGCCGGATGGATCAGAAGCCCGGTACCGAGTTCTTGCCGGTCGCAGGGGGTGACTTTGACTGCCACGACATCAGAACCGGCCGGAATCAGCACGTTGCCTGAGACCACCGGCAGGAGCGGCAGTCCGGGCTCGCCGGTCCAGGAGCCGACTAGTCCTTCCTGTTGGACATCCAGTTCAACCAATGTGAATCCGTTGCGTTCAACAAAGTTCACTTGTCCGGGCAGGAACTCAATCGTTGCCTCAATCGTGCCGGCTGTGACCAAACACGCTAGAACTAACAGAAGAACGGCGGTTTTCATTCATTGCCTCCTGGGCAGGCTAAGTATCGGACTTATCCGTGCCGGGTCAAGCCGGTTAGAATTGGCGCATTACTTGACAGTATGGTAGCGCCGGGTAGTTTGAAGCGATGGAAGAGATTTGGTTGCGCTATGGTCTGAATCCTCATCAACAATCTGCCCGGTTGTATGTTCCTGATGGAAGACTACCCGTGCGTGTGCTCAACGGACAGCCCGGATACGTGAACATGCTTGACGCTCTGAACTCCTGGCAACTGGTACGCGAACTGCGCGAGCTTACCGGTCTTCCGGCAGCGGCCTCATTCAAGCATGTGAGCCCGGCCGGCGCCGCAGTCGCAGGTGAGCTATCGCCTGAGCTTGCCGCATCCTGTGCCGCGGGCAAGCTGGAGCTCTCGCCTTTGGCTTCGGCCTATGTCCGGGCCCGGGGCGCAGACCGGATGGCGTCTTTTGGCGACTGGGTGGCATTGAGCGACAAGGTGGACGAGCCGACGGCACGGGTCATCAGCCGCGAGGTTTCAGACGGTTGCATCGCACCCGGTTACGATGAACCGGCATTGAAGTTGCTTCAGACAAAGAAGGACGGCACGTATCCGGTCCTTGAGATTGACCCTGAGTACCGACCGCCACCGACCGAGACAAGACAGGTGTTCGGTCTGTTCCTTGAGCAGCAGCGTAACGATGCGGTAATCAGCCCGGAGTTGCTGCACAACGTTGTCACGGTGAAGAAGACGATTCCGGATGGTGTCCGGCAGGACATGCTGATTGCTACCCTGGTACTCAAGTACACCCAGTCTAACTCAGTGTGCGTTGCCTACGACGGCCAGGTTATCGGCGTGGGAGCAGGGCAGCAGTCCAGAATTCATTGCACCCGACTTGCGTGTGCCAAAGCGGACAAGTGGTTCCTACGCCTGCACCCAAAGGTCTTGGGGCTTGACTTCAAGAAGGGGTTGGCACGGAGCGAACGCGCCAATGCGATTGACCTGTACCTTGAGGAGGACGTGACCGAGGCCGAGCGGGCCGCGTGGAGGCTGGCGTTCAATCAGGTGCCTGAGCCGCTGACCCCGGAGGAGAGGCGGCAGTGGCTGGCAAGGTTTGACCGGGCAAGTCTGAGCTCGGACGGGTTCATTCCATTCCGGGACAACATTGACCGAGCCGCGAAATCCGGAGTGCGATACGTGGTCCAGCCCGGCGGTTCAAGTCGGGACGCAGGAATCATCCGCGCCGCCGATGAGTACGGAATGGTGATGGTATTCACCGGGTTGCGCCTGTTCCACCACTAGTAAAGGGTTCAAGGGTTCGAGTAAGAAAGAAGGCAGGGGCGGAGAGCCGCCCCTGCAGTTGTAACTGGCCGGTTACTCGACCAGGACAAGTTTGGCGGTTGCGGTTCCGGCCGCAGTTGTCAGTCGGCATGAGTACACGCCTTTGGGCATCCGGCCGGTGTCCCACACAAGGTCAGTCTCGGCCGAGGAGATGCCACTGCGTTCCCAGGCGAGACTGCCGTCAGCCGCAAAGACCGAGAGCCGGTAACGGGTACCGGCTGGCGAAGCGACATTGAAGACTGCGCGACCGCGACAGGGATTCGGCTGGCAGGAAAGCACTACCCGCTGGTAGGCGGGAACTCGGGGTTCAGCCAAGCCAACAAGCGACATTACTTCGACAGTAGCACCGTTGTAGGTCGGCCGGGTGGAGTCGGTCTGTACCGGGCCCTGTAGATATACGACGACGTTGCAGCGGTTCTCATTCCAAGACGGGTCAAGCGCGAACGGCATGACTAGCGTATCCACGCCACCAGCCGGAATCGAGACCGGAGTGCCGTTATGGTCTGGAACGTAGTCCCGGCACACGTGGTTGTGCCATGGGTCACCATTCGGGCCGGCATAGTAGATGCTGTCTTCGGTGACTACAACAAAGGCTGAGGCGCTAATCGGCGAGCTCGAGCTTGAGACCATCTCGATTACTGCTTCGCCTTGCCGGTTTGCGGGGTTGTAGGTGCCAGAAATATTGATTTGCACGTCCGCGGGGACTGGCAATCGCTGGCTGACATAGGTCGCCCAGTTGCTGTAGGTGGAGCCGCGTTGACGGCCGTCAACCCAGAGCCAGGGTGTGTAATAGCCACCCTGGTATGGCGGCGGGTAGGCGCGGAACTTGAGTCGACCTTCAGGCGAATGCAGGGGAAACTGTGCGTCCACATGCCATGCAACGGCCGCAACTCGGCCCGGATTGCTCAGGACTATCTGGTCCAGCGCACGGCTGGCAGGTGCGCAGGAGGCTCAATCTTCTTGGTAGGCTTCTTCGCAGACAACGATCCGTTCAAACCCGAGCCCGGTGAGAGCGAGGAGTGCGGTCAGTACAACAAGCTTGCGCAGCATCAAGACTCCTTTCTTGAGTGTCTTTCAGGTATAGGATTCTAGCCCGGCATGGGCGCCGGGTCAATGCGATTCTATTCTGCTAGGCTTCGGGCTCAATATGGACAACAACGTTCGAAACGTCTGGGAACTCAGCGCATACCCGCTTTTCAACCGTTGTGGCGATGTCGTGCCCGTCTTTGACCGTGATGTCGGCCGCAACATGGATGTGGACGTCAATCTCGATGATACCACCGGACCGGCGCGCGCGGAAGGCGTGGAAGTTCACGACGCCGGGAATTGTGCTGATGATTTTCCTGATGCCGGCCGCGGTCTGTTCGTCCGGAGCACGGTCGGAAAGCTCGTGGACCGCTTCGCGGACAATGCGCACGCCGATGTAGATGAGAAACGCGGCGAGAACAACCGCGGTCAGGTGGTCAAGGAAGGCCCAGCGCGGGCCGCCGATGAGCGTACCGGCGATGCCGACCGCGACCGCGGCCGAGGAGAAGGCGTCGGACCGGTGGTGCCAGGCATTGGCGATTATTGCCGGATTGCGATAGCGGCGGCCGATAATCCGCGTCCACCAGTACAGACCTTCTTTGAGTACGATGGAGGCAATCGCAGTCCAGAATGGCCACCAGCTTGTCAGCGCGGCATGGCGCTCGCCAATGGTCTTGATTGAGTCAATGCCGACCCAGAGCGCGGCGATGATAAGCATCACGCCGATGACGACCGCAAAGATGTTGTCGTAGCGGGCATGGCCGAAGTGGTGGTCGGAGTCGGCCGGCCGGCGGGCAAGACGGATTGACCAGAGCACCGCGACGTCTGAGGCAAGGTCTGAGCCGGAATGCAGGCCGTCGGCGATAATTGCTGCTGAACCGGTCAGGGCACCGACAGCTATCTTGAGTCCGGTAAGGAGGACGTTTGTAACCAACCCGACGAGCGTGATGCTACGCTCTTCGTTCACGCGGACAGAACTTTCTGTTGCAGCCCGGTTCATCATCACAAGGCTAGGGCTGCGTGAATCGGTGTCAAGCCGGCGGCCTAGCGTTTTCCGGTCCGAGGCTTGCGGCCAATACCGACAAGCGAACTTGCCGGCAGGAATCCGTGCTGCCGGATGTGCTTCTCAACTGCTTCGATTCTCAGCCGGATGCCTGGTAGGTCCACAGGTCGCCTGCGCCAGATATCGAGCATTCGGATGAGATGCCGGGGAGCTTCGGTCGTGCGAGGGTCGTCGTCGCCCGCGCCCAGGTCAAATAGGCGAAACCCGGTAAGTCCAAGACTCCGGTACATTCTCTCAAGAACCCGCCGCTGATAGGTGTGACGATGGAACACGCCGTTCGCGGTATCAATGTCCGAACGCAGGTGATGAAACAACAAGTGGCTCTTCTGCGCCGCCGTCAACCGGTCGCGGTACATCTCCCGGACGATGAACAGCCCGGCCGGCTTGAGAACCCGCATCATTTCAGCAAGAACCTGCCGTGGGTCACGCAGGTGGTGGAGCGAGTTTGAGACCGCGACCGTGTCGAAACTCGCGTCAGGAAACAGCAGGCTGGCCGCGTCCATCTTCCGGAACCGTACTTGTGTGAGTCCCTGCCGAGCCGCGGCCCGGCGTGCGGTTGCAAGCGAGGTCTGGTCTGTGTCAATACCGATGACTTCGTCGTAGTCGGCCAGTGAACGGACAAGCAGAAGTGCAAAATCGCCGTGTCCGGTTGCAACGTCCAGTACCCGGCCGCCACTGGTGCGACCGAGCTGTCGCCGCAATATCCGCTCTAGGTTGCCGCTTATCGCCGCACCAGCAATCTTGTCACCTCACCGATGTACATCCGGTGATAGTCCTTCTTCGGGTATAGTTTGTGAATCGAACGGTCGAGCACGTTGTCGGGCTGAATGTCCTGGAAATACAGCTTGCGGCACTCAAACACCATCCGTGCCTGCTTGAAATAAACCGTGCCCTGAGCGCCAGCCACTGGGGTAAGCCCGGTTGCCTTGGCCTTGTCCACGTCCCGGCCCGACTTGGTGCCGCAGAAAAGCAGCTGTTTGCGGTATCCTCGGGAAAAGAACGACAGCGTAAACCGCCGGGATTTTTCCATGAAGCCGTAGGTGTACCGCGTGGGCCGGACAAAGCAGAAGGCGACCGGCCGATTCCAGAGCGTGCCTAACCCGCCCCAGCTTGCGGTCATTGTGTTCCACCGTTTCATGGTACCCGCGGTAACAAGCATCCACTCCTGGTCAATTAGTCTGAAAATTTCGCACGACAGCGTGCGCGGCGATATTGGTTTCAAGCTTGGCATCTATCCTCCATCAGTTTGTACTGACAGTTACTGGTCCTCCGTCGGGCTAATAACGAACTCGTGGTGATAGAAAGTGCAGTCGCGAATCCAGCGGCCAAGAAGGCGGTTATCGCGTTCTTGGGAAGACGTGCCATGGGGCAAAGTCTTGCAAACCGGTGCTGTTTGTCAAATCCGGAAACAGCAGCAAGACATGCCGCCGCCCTCGCCGAATCCAGCCGGCCGGAACGATGCGCCGCTTTTGCTACCTTACTCAACTGCCGACGATTTGCCTGTACTTTGAGAACAGGGGCGAAACGTGAACTCAGCGTTTACCCAAGGCGAAGCCTGACGGCAGAGCCCAAGCCGGCTGCGGTCTGCAGAACCCGGCCAATCCTCGGACTCGTACCGTCTGAGTCACTTATTGCCGGTTCTACTGCTGATGTGGAACTGCCGACAAACCCTGCTGATGCTCACATCAGGTTCCCGAGCTATCAGCGCTAAATCTACACGCTGGTGTTCGAGACTCGAAAGGACATAGGTGGCTCTCCTCCCTCACCATAAGGTTAGCCATGGGTTGTTACCATTGCACAGAGCTCGTACCAACATGAAACCGGCGGGTCCGTTGCCCGCCGGTTTACGATTCGTACCCGGTTTGTTACTGCTGAACTACCAGTCGGCCACTCAGGCTGTGGCCTGCAGTTTCTGTTCTCAGCAGGTACACGCCGGAGCCAAGGCCAGAAAGTACAGCGCTGCCGCCATGGGGCGTAGCGGTCAGGACCAGCCGGCCCGAGGCGTCGTAGACCATGATTTCGGGCACTCCGTCAGGACAGCGCACGAGTGCCAAGCTGCGAACCGGATTCGGAAAAACCTTTAGCGCACAGTCTGAGACGTCACGGGCTGGGCCATTCTCCAAACCGGTGCCGAGGAATTCAATTATCTGCATTCCACCTTCGCGGTCCGCAACATAGGCCACGGTTCCAGCGGCAGTAATGCCGTTAGACCAACCAGAGGTGCGGTAGTACCCGGCAAGCGACGGGTTTTGCGGATTTGAAATGTTGACCACAACCAGGCCTGAGTCTCGGTCCGCGACGTAGGCATAGTTGCCAGAGACCGAAACCCCAGTTGCAAAGCCGGGTGTGTCGTAGAATCCTACCTCGGTTGGGCTCTGCGGGTTAGAGACATCAATAACGCGCAGCCCGGCATCGTAGTCTGCGACGTAAGTATAGCTGCCGGAAACCGCAACCCCGCCGGAGATACCAGAGGTATTGTAGTACCCGACCTCGACCGGGTTCTGCGGGTTGACAATGCTAATGATACGCAACCCCGCGTCCCGGTCTGCGACGTAGGCGTAGTTGCCCGAGACCGCAACATCGAACGACGAACCCGGAGTCAGGCAACCGCCGACCTCGACCGGGTTCTGCGGGTTGGAGATATCTATGACACGTAGCCCCACATCGCTGGCCGCGACATAGGCGTAGTTGCCCGAGACCGCAACACCGAAAACATCGTCGGCCACAGTACAGCGTCCGGCCTCGAACGGGTTCTGCGGGTTGGCAACGTTGAGAACCACGAGTCCGGCCCAGCCGGCCGCGACATAGGCAAAGCTGCCTGAGACAGCAATGTTGCAGGCGTATCCGGCTGCACAATAGCCAGTTTCCTTCGGGTCTTGCGGGTTAGCGATGTCAATGACTCGCACTCCGGCCCCACCGTCTGCGACATATGCATAGCGTCCTGCGACTGCGATATCGTGGGCGTATCCGGGCGCGTCGAAGTGACCAACTTCGGTCGGATTCTGCGGGTTGGCGATGCTGATTACCCGCAGTCCCTCGAAACCGTCCGCGAGATATGCATAGTTGCCGGAAAAGACAACGCCACGGGCAAAACCGCCAGAGTCGAGGAAGCCGACTTCAGTCGGGCTTTGGGGGTTGGAAACGTTGATGATGCGCAGGCCCGCTGTGTGGGCCGCAACATAGGCATAGGTGCCGTTTGCGGCAACGCCATTGGCCAAGTCCGGGATGGCACATGACCCAACCTCGTATGGATTCTGAGGGTTTGAGACGTTGATGATACGCAGGCCAGAAGCGCCATCTGCGACATGAGCAAAGCTGCCCGAGACCGCAACACCAGAGGCATAGCCCGGGGTGTCGTAAGAACCAATTTCGTACGGATTCTGTGGATTGGCCACCGCGATAATGCGCAGGCCGGTGTAGCCGTCCGCAACGTAGGCGAAGTCACCGGGAACAGCTACGCTCCTGGCCGTGCCCGGGGTCTCGCAGTATCCGACTTCGACCGGATTCTGCGGGTTTGAGACATCAATCACGCGCAGGCCGGCGTGGTAGTCGGCGACGTAAGCATAGCCGTCGTTGAGCGCGACGCCGAATGCTGCGCCCGGGGTGTCCAGCCGAGAAAGCAACGTGGCGTTTGCCGGTGCAGTCACGTCCCAAATCTCAAGTCCGGCCTGACCGGCCGCAACGTACAGTCGGTTGGTGCTGTAGGCCAGTCCGCGGGCCACCCCGCGTGTGAATATCACCGCGATACTGTCCGGCTGAGACGGGTTGGCGATGTTGAATACATATATCCCGCCACCAGCGCCACAGAATGCAAGGTTCCGTGACTGGTCAAGGGCCACGATCAGGCTTGGGCCAAAAGCCCAACTGCCCATGAATCGACAATTGAGCGAGTCGTCGAAAGACTGGGCCGACGCAGCACAGACGATTGCCAGCGCGAGCACACAGAGTCTTGGCATGATGCCTCCAATCAGTATATCACCTTCTGGCCGGTGCAGAGAGCCGATCGCTGAGCAGATTCTAATCCTCGCCTGGTCGGCGTCAAGTACTCGCGTTGCCTCACCAAAAATGTACTCGAAGCTACCCCGTTGCCTCACGTAAGAAAAGTACTCGAAACAGGAGGC